>NZ_JAPUVO010000093.1 GCF_029255185.1 Propionivibrio sp. | reverse complement strand
GCGCCGTCCTTCAGATGCTGGCTGGCCAAGCGTTCCTGACATCGCCCCGAAAGGCAGCCTGGATCAGCCTGAGCGTATTGAGGGGTGCACCACTGATCCGGCCATGCGAGGTGTGTTGATCTTGCCGTCGGCGCGAAAGGTAGAACGGATCACCCCGCACGGCTTTCCGCGATGCGTCTGAATTTCGAGGTGCATAGGATGAGCAGACATGGCTACATTTAAAATGAAAAAATCGACCAAACCCTTGTGTTGAGCGGATTACAGCGACTTGGGGTGAACAAAGCGTGTTTTAACGTCCTTTTTTTCAAAGACCGCCAGCATATTTGCTCGGTTCGGGAACAGACCGCCGAAGAAGCCAAGACAGATAAAGCGGGGGATCCGCCACCACTTGTGCCACATCTGCGAAGGGTGAAATTTAAACCCTGCTTCCAAAGACCCGTCAACAAAATAAGCCGCATCATTCATGGCGCTAAAATTCGCGAAGGGCCAGAGGGTGTCCAAATAGTGGCGCCGCCAAAAACCTATCCGACGCAATCCATGAAGCCGAGCCAGGTTTTCAAGCGCCTCGCTCGACAAAATGTGAAGGCGATAGGGTTGGTGAAAAACATGCCGAGACTTCTCAGAAAAGTCGACGAACTGCGCGTTGGGGGTGTTGATGAACATGATGCCCCCTGTTCGAAGTTGACGGGCTGCCAGCGCGAACAGGAGCTCAGGGTTTTCCATGCGTTCCAAATAATCGATTACGAGAACTGCATCCTGGCAATCCGTCGCGTGAGTTGCCAAACTGTCCGGTGTCAACGGTTGGAACGGCTCCTCCAGCTTCTCCAAATACCGGAAACCTTGACTTTGGAAAAAATCCAAGAGCAGCTTTGTATAACCCGTACAAAACAGAATGCGTGAGTCTTGGTTAATCCCTTGCTTTTCGAGAAGTCGCTTGAGATTGTGAAACCCCTTTCGAATATACGGGTTCATTCTTATTTGTCGAAATGGAGATTTTTCATAATATTCCGCCAGCGGAACCTTCGGTAAAGAGTGAATCGACCGGCATTTCCTGCAGCGCCAAACGGCAAAAAATTCCTCCTGGAATGTTTGCGCGTTGGATTGAGACGCCGAATTTTCAATGCGCCACTCAAACGTTCCTCGCTCACATACGGTGCAAATTTGCCGGCGGTCAAGATGGAATTCGCTTTCCGTCAAGCGTGCCTGGGGCGGCAGGGATTTGGCGGTGTTTGCGGCCTCAGCGAAATAGACGTGCTCCATGAAGGAGCCCACCGTCGCGGTCTTTGAAAGTCCCGACTTGACGAAGCCCGCTTCCCCCATGCGTTGACGGAGGTCGGCATCATCGAAAAGCAGCACGAGTTTGTCGGCCAACTCCTGGTCGGAATCAGGGTCGACGATAAAGCCGTTTTTCCCTTCGTCCACGAGTTCGCGGGCCGAGATGATACGATTGGTGACGATGACGGGGCGGCGGAAACGCATGGCTTCCATAGCCACCATCCCCTGGGTTTCGATCAGCGAGGGCAACACGAACACGTCTGCGCCCGCATACAGATCCGGCAAGCTATCATGCGCCACGTGGCCCAGGAACTTGACCTGGTTTTCGACGCCAAGAATGATCGCCTCCTTGCGTAACTCCTGTTCCCAGGCGCCTTGTCCGGCGATCCACAGCTCCACCCCTGGCCGGCTGTCGGCCAGAATCTTAAAGCCTCGCAAGAGGAATCCTATATTCTTTTCCGGACTCAGCCGGCCGGCGTAAAGCACGACGAATCGTGCCGTTCGCTCAACCGGTTTGGCCTCGTCGCCCTTGAAATCGATGGGATTGGTGATGATGTGGACACGGGAAGTGAGATTGAACTGCTCCATCTGGCGGCCTTGTTTGGCGGAGACGCACACGATGTCATCGAATTTCTCGCAGAGGCCAATATAGAGCCGGGTCAGAATATTCCGGAACGGCTTCATGAAGAAGGGCTGGGTAATGTGATCGATCGTCATATGGGCGGTATAGACCGCGCGTATCCACATCGGCCCGGCAACGGACATGGCTTGCAACATCATGAAGCTGAGGTATTGGTAGTGAATGACATCGACCCGGTTTTCGATAAGGATTTGACGAATGGCCGAGCGCGAAGGGATGGCCTGGTACATTCCGTAGGTAGGCACGCTGAAAAAGCGATGCAACTCGACGCCATTCCAGACTTCCGTGGCCGGCTGTCCAGGCCGGCGACTGGTCAGGACCAGGACACGATGACCTAAACGAACCAACTCCCGCGTCACCTTTTGAATATGGACACCGGCGCCGGTACCCGCCGGCAGAAAATCGTCGCTGACCATGGCGATAGTCAGCGCTTGATCGACTGTAGAAAGAAGGGGGCGTTCGGGAGATCGATTCATGATGGACCTCTGAGCCTAGCTTACATTGGGGACAGGAAATTCAATGCAACTTTTGCATGAGTATCCGGGAGTATTTGGTCGCGGTCAATCGGCGACTTGACGTATGAAGATGTCAGCTATGACTCGGCTCCATGAACTGGAAAAGTAGCTTTCATTCCGGCTTGCTCATCAGAATGTCGTTGAGCGCGAGGTTGACGTAGTAGTTGCTGCGCCCGACCTTATGCTTCTGAACGAAGCCGCCGTCGGCCAGCGCGTCCATGTACCTGGTGGCGGTCAGCCGGGACACCTTGAGATCGCGCTGCACGAATTCGATCTTGGTATAGGGGTGCGTGAACTGGCCGGCGCATCGAAACGCCCAGCGTCCAGTTGCTCAAGCGGAGAAAGGATCGTCATCGCGAAGCGTCCTTGGTTATGACCTGTATAGAAAATAGAGTTTTTTATGCATGTTACCGGTGACGTGTATAGAAATTATGATTTTTCTATGCAGGTCGGCGGAGACGTGAAGGGTGGCGAGCAGGCGTCGGGTTACGCCCTTGTGGGCTAACCCGACCCACGAGTTGCTACGAGTTGCTGATTTTTTCGCTCAGAACTCATACCCCGGCCTGGTCCGGCCTTCTGCACCACCACAAGGTCCAGCCAACGTGATTGTCAATCGGATACGCGGCGAAAAACAAGGTAGGCGTTTGTCCCGCCAAAACCAAAACTGATCAAGATGTTAAAAGACCTGTTTGATAAACGAGCTGGATTCCGGGTCAAGCCCGGACGGCAAATCAATGGGTTAGCGGTAGAACAAATTTATCCTGCCTACCGTGTGATCTACCGCATCACCGGCAGTCAGGTCATCATCTACCTGATCGCAGACGGCCGACGCGACATGCAGTCGGTGCTGGTACGCAGACTGCTCGGTGCATGAATCCGCTTTTGTCAAAACGGCTTCGCAATGCGGTTCGCGTCAGTTATTGCCCGACTTGCCTCAGATCCGCTCGGGCACCGGTGAAGACTCTACGCGTCGAGCAACTCCCTTTTGAGCGGCTTGATGCCTGCCAGTTTCTCGGGTTTTTGCTGAACGTCCCATAGATCGACGGCCTCTTGCATCCGCAGCCAACTCTCGGGTGAGGTGTTAAGCAGCTTGGCTACACGCAGGGCCATTTCCAGCGACATGCCGCGCTTCTCGTGCAGCAGTTCCGACACAGAGAGACGGGACACGCCCAAGCGTGCTGCGAGTTCCGTCTGTGTCATTTCCAAGGCGGGCAGCACGTCCTCGCGCAGGACCGCACCGGGGTGCGTCGGGCGCCGCTTGGGGTCTCGCAAACTCTTCATCAGTGATAATCCTCCAGATCAATATCGATAGCGTCGTCCCCTTCAAATCGAAAGGTGATGCGCCAGTTGCCGGTCACCGTAACCGCGTAAGTGCCCTTGCGATCCCCGACCAGGCCGTGAAATTTGTAGCCCGGGATATTCATATCTTCAGGCTTTAACGCGGTGTCCAGCCGGTCCAGCAGGCGCTCGATACGGGCTTCACTCTTGGCGATGATGCCCCGGTGATCGCCCCAGGGCAATTGCATCAAAATGCGAATGCCATTGTCGTCGACCCACAGAAATAATCGTTTACGCTCAATGAGTTACAGAGGGGCTGTTCACAGCGTTTGGAATTGTGTAGTTTTCTGTCTTTTTGGGGTGACTCATGGAG
>NZ_JAPUVO010000092.1 GCF_029255185.1 Propionivibrio sp. | reverse complement strand
GTCGGGATGGTGTACTGGACGCCGGTGGCGAGGATGTTCATCGCCACGGCATTGACGTCGGGCGCCCAGACCGGCGAGTTGACCAGGTTGGGGTTGGCCAGGAAGTTCTCGGCGAGCTGGCTGCCGAGGATTTCATTGACGAGATTCTGTTCGCCAGGGCGGATGCCGCCGGTGATCAGGTTGTTGGCGTAGGCGGTGTTGCCGGTCGCGGTGTTGACGTCGCCGAGGCCATTGACCAGATAGGTTCCGGTGGAGATCAGCGTGCTGGTGTTGGCGCTGATCGACTGGGTCGGGTCGGGGGTGTCGGTTTGGCTGGGGGAGAGCGTCGTTGTGGTAGTGACGGTGAAGGCGTTGTTGGCGGTGCCAACGCTGGGGGTCACGTTCAATGCTACATCCCAGAATGTTTCGTTCACATCGGTCATTGTTTCGAAAGTTTGGTACTGGGTATCGAGCGAGGCCAGCAACAACGGACGCTGCGCCGGATCACGGGTGATACCCTCGGACAGCCAGAGCGCTGTCGACTCTTGTGCCAGCGCTGTTCGAACCTGTTCGACAGGGAGCTCTATCGTGATTGACTCAGGCAGCAGATCAAGATCAAACGTTGACCATCCAAGTATGCCGGAATTGCGAATCAGGCTCTTGAAGCTGTCTTTGGGGAGAATCATCCGGCAAACGTTTTCTCCGGGTTTGAAGGAAAGTTCGATGGCTTTGCCTTGCGTGTCGGCAAATAACGCATCGGAAAAGAACTGGGCGTTAGGCGTGGCGCCGGGCACGGAAGGCGCTCTGAACAGCTTGCCGTAGGATTCTCCAGCCAGCCAGTTGACAAGGCCCGCACAGGCTGTACCCGCTTCCTGATTAGTGGCTCCTCCGAAAAAGGGGCGCAACACATCGCCTGTCCACTGCCCTGCCGATTGAAGGTTTGAAAGGAAATTGTCGACGGTCTGACCAAGCTGCCCCCCGGTCGACATCCAATCCCACACCGGCGGTGCGCCGGTGTTGTCGTAACGTTTGCCACCGATGACGTAGAAACTGTTGCCCGGATACGTCCATCCTTTTGCCGACCGAAGCTGGCCAAAATCGCCCGCTTCGGATATGAGCTGATCGCGTTGCCGTTGTAACTGGTCACGTTGGAAGACGGATAGCGTGGCGTCGTTCTGCAACCGCCGTGAAAGCTTGTCTGCATCCACAAGCAAACGCTGATCGGTACTCAGGAACTGAGTGATTTGATATTCGGTATCGAGCTGGCCGCGCTGGCTGCTCTGTAGCACGGTTGTTTGGGCGGTGGTGAGGTTTTCGGGGCGCCCAAGTTCATTCACCACCGACTTGTAGAACTCAGCACCGGTATTGAGGGCTTCATATTGTTGCTGCCACAATTGTTGCAGGGTATCGGCCATGGTTATTTCTCCTTTTTCTCTTCAAGTTGAATGCATTCTTCGATGGTGGCGTGTTTGATGTGATGGGGTGTCGCAGCCGGATCCCATTCCTTGGCAAGCTGCATAAATTCTGGATGAAGTAGCTTTTGTCTATCGTTTGGATCCCATGCCGCTAGACGCAACGAGTTCGCGTAACTCCATAATCCAGACGACGGACTGTGTTGATCGGCCAATCGCCCCCAGCACAGCGCTTTGCGTATCGTGTGCAGGTCGGAGAATCCTTCTTTTTCGTAGTCATACGAGAGATTCATCTGAGCGAAAAACAAACCCGCCTTGGCCGCGTCCAACAAACGCTGATGTGCCATTTGATGATCTTTTGGATAACCGTTCACTCCATTCCAATAGGCGTAAAACTCGTTGATCGCGCATAGCGGCAGACCTAACGCTACGCCACGCCGTGTATATTTTGCTTCGCGCTCTCCCGTATAGGGCCAGACTGTCTTCTTTTCTCCCATTCGACCCAGCACATACGGCGCAAAGCACAAAGCCGATTTGTCGCCCGCTTCCGCCAATTGGTGTAGCCGCTCGTAGGCTTCGAGGTTTTGCTTGATTACCCCCTGTTTCGGGAAATAGATTTGCGAAACAATGTCGGCGATTTCATAGCCGTCAGCGGCCAATTGCCGGAAGAAGTTTTCTCGGCAATCCGGGTCGGTGTACGCATCGCGATTGCAGCGAGTCGTATTCGTATTCCATGTAGCCAATTCGTTAGCCAGTTGAATATCGTATTCGCGGCGTTTTTCTTCGCTTAACAACGATGCCTTTGCCGGGTTGTACGCAGACGGTGCAGTTGCCTGACCACAGGCCATCAGGGGCAACGATAAGACCGCAACAACAAAAAACTGTGCGCTTCTCTTCAGGGGAAACCAGTCCCACCATTCGTCACTCATGCTGCCCTCTGTGCTAAACGGGTCAGCTTTAAATTGTTTTTTTTCACTTTAGTCATCTCCTTAAATTTCCGACCCTGATCATGCCGAGCCTGGGGTGCAATTCACTATTCACGGTGCTCGCGAACGTCCATTTCTGAATCGTCATGACATGACTGTCCTTGAATTTGATGGCCAAAGCTTCCATGCCGCTAAATGGATACTTCCCGCTTTTCAGGGATTCCATTGCGTTCATTTGGCCGACCAACACATTGAGGTTGCTCAGCAACAATCTCAGAAACCAAGGTTGTCGCGACGGTGTAACCCGGGTACGTCTGCAAGG
>NZ_JAPUVO010000091.1 GCF_029255185.1 Propionivibrio sp. | reverse complement strand
ACGCGCGGTTCCAGCGCTTCGAAGCGGATCGCCGGCATCTGCGGCGCGCGCGGCGCCGGTCGAGCCGCCGCCTGCCCCGGTCGCGCCTGCCACTGCGCAGGACCAAAGGTCCGCAGCAGGGCCGACATGAGCGGCGACAGGGTCAGGTTGCGAAGACGGTCTGGACGGTCGTTCTTGTCGATGGCGTTGCGCATGGAAATGCTCCTTGAGGTTACCGATCACCGGCATGATGCAGGACGGCCTGGTTACACACTCAAGTTCCGTGCCAGAATCATACCCTTTGAAAACAAGGGGCGTGGGAGGAGCAACCGGATAAAGCGGACCGTTAACCGCACGCGGTTAATGTCACTATTTGACGAAAATTGTCATGTTAGGACGTCACGTTCCCCTGCTAACTTTCTATGTTATTTTCCAGCCCCGCCCGCAATTCCAGGGAAATTGGCCTTGCATTTGACACCGCTCGGGATTTCCAGCTTGCTATTGGGCATCTCCAACAGCACGACGAAAGTGCCGCTGGCCGCATCGATCATCCGATCTACGGATTTGACCTTGGCCGTGTAATGCCCATTGGCCGGAATTTCAGGCACTACTTCGACGGCCATGCCCAGCGCAATTTTGCTGAAGACATCCTTCGGCAGAACGACGTGGACGCGCAGCGGATCAAGTTGTGCCACCTTCAAGACTGCTTTCTTGGCTGCACCCGGTTCGACCACTTCGCCGGGATAGGCCATTTGATCGACCACGACGCCGTCGAACGGACTGCTGATGGTACGCAGATTGAGCAGGCTGCTCTGTTGTTGATGTTCCAGTCGCGCGATCTGCCGGTTTTCGGTGGCAACCTTGAGTTCGGATTCAGCCAGTCTGAGTTCGGCTTCAGCATCGTCGCTATCTTGGGCCGACATCAGCTTTTCGTTCGCCATGACCTGCCGCCGGTTGAATTTCCGTTTGGCGAACTCGATTTTGCTTTCAGCCATACGTGTCGGGCCAATCTGTTCCGATTTGAAGCGCGCCAACTCGGCAGCGGCTGCTTCCGCACGTGATTCGAGTGCCGCAAGTACCTGACCTTTACTGATTCGGTCCGCACGTTTTACCAGAACTTTTACCAGCAGCCCGACCACCGGACTAGCCAATTCAACCGTCTGGACAGGTTCAATAAGGCAGTTAAACGAAGAGGCAAAGGAAGAGGATGCAGGCGACAAGACGAGCAAAAATCCCGTGATGACACAACGAATGAGGTTAGCCAAGCTTCTGGAAGAAGGCATGTTTATCGAATTGGGAGAAGGGCGCAGGAAATGCCAAGGCTTTTAATGGACCAATTCGGCGCTAATCCAGCGCAAGGCAAAGCTGCCTTTACCGTCAGGCCGATGCAGGGCGGATACATTTTAAAAATTCTTCGAGCTTCGCAGGTTCACCCGGCCAATCTATCATGGTATATTAACCCTGTCGATAGCAAATCACCTAAACCGAAAGGTTCGGTGTGGCAGGTGGTGTCGTGCTTGACACTAAATTCGCTGAACTGCTAGACACATTTTTAAGTCGACATGGAACTTCAAGACGCTACAATTGCCATACCGCACCGCCACAAGCGCCGTTCCTCCCGATTAACAACGCACTTTAAGGATGATAATGACAAACTCGCCTCGTTTGGCCATGCTAGCCATGGTCGCTACCACCCTGCTCTCGGCCCCGGCCTTTGCACAGGACGCCGGCACACTCAAAAAGATCAAGGAAACCGGTGTTATCACGCTCGGTCACCGCGAGTCTTCGATACCTTTCTCCTATTACGATGACAAGCAACAGGTCATTGGCTACTCGCAGGAATTCATGCTCAAGGCCGTCGAAGCCATCAAGGCCGACCAGAAGTTGGACAAGCTCGAGATCAAGCTGATGCCGGTAACTTCGGCCAACCGTATCACCCTTATCCAGAATGGCACCGTCGATATTGAATGCGGATCGACAACCAATAACACCGAACGCCAGAAGCAGGTGGCTTTTTCGAATACGATCTTCGTCATCGGCACCAAGCTGATGGTGAAAAAGGATTCGGGGATCAAAGACTTCCCCGATCTGGCGGGTAAGAACGTGGTGACAACGGCAGGAACGACGTCCGAGCGCCTGCTGCGCAAGATGAACGAAGACAAAAAGATGGGCATGAACGTGATTTCAGCCAAAGATCACGGCGAATCCTTCCTGACTCTGGAAACCGGTCGCGCCGTAGCGTTCATGATGGACGATGCGCTGCTTTACGGTGAAACGGCGAAAGCCAAGCGCCCGGCGGATTGGGATGTGGTAGGCACCGCGCAATCGAAAGAAGCTTACGGGTGCATGGTACGCAAGGATGATGCTGCGTTCAAAAAGGTGGTCGATAGCGCAATTGCTTCCGTCATGGCCTCGGGCGACGCGGTCAAAATCTACAACAAGTGGTTCATGGCACCGATTCCTCCGAAAGGGCTCAATCTAAACATGCCGCTGTCAGATGAAATGAAGGCACTTTACAAAGCACCGAACGATAAGGCTTTCGAGTGATATAGCGACAGGCAAGGCGGGCTGTCTGGTCGGGAAGGCGCAAGCAGGCACGATTTTCGGGTGTAGGCTATGAAAATCGAGTGTGTAAGCGCCTTCCTCTTCGATTGTCTGTTGGTGCTGGGTTTTCGACAGTTCTGGTTTTGTGGAGAGCGTCATGGGGTATAGCTGGAATTGGGGTGTCTTCCTTCAGCCATCTGCGACGGGAGATGACACCTATCTAGGCTGGATGTTCTACGGTTTCAAGATGACTATTGGCCTGTCGCTATCGGCATGGCTTATGGCACTGTTCTTGGGTTCGATTATCGGTGTCTTGCGCACTGTTCCGAACAAGGTTCTGTCCGGCTTGGCGATGGCCTACGTTGAACTGTTTCGCAACATCCCCCTTCTGGTCCAGCTCTTTCTCTGGTATTTTGTGTTGCCGGAGCTATTGCCCGCCAGTCTTGGCAATGCCTACAAGCAAAGCAATCCGGTTGTTCAGCAATTTCTGGCCGCAATGATCTGCCTGGGCTTGTTTACCAGCGCCCGGGTTGCCGAGCAGGTACGATCCGGAATCAGTTCCTTGCCGCCCGGTCAAAAAAACGCCAGTCTGGCCATCGGTTTTACTCTGGCGCAGACCTATCGCTATGTAATGTTGCCCATGGCTTTTCGTCTGGTCGTGCCGCCGCTGACTTCGGAATTTCTTAATATTTTTAAAAATTCTGCCGTCTGTTCAACGATCGGCCTGCTTGAGCTTGCTGCTGAGGGAAGGCAACTCGTCGATTACACAGCGCAGCCCTATGAATCATTTATCGCTGTGACGTTAGCTTATTTGCTGATCAACGTAGTGGTGATGTTCTCTATGCGCTGGCTAGAGGCCCATGTGCGGGTACCCGGCTATATCGGAGGCAAGTGATATGTACGAATTCGACTGGTCCTCTATTCCCGGCGCCCTGCCTTTTCTCGTGCAGGGCATGTATATTTCGCTAGAGATCACAGCTATCGCGATTGTTGTCGGCATTGTCTGGGGGACCTTGCTGGCCATGATGCGGCTCTCGTCGGTTACCGCGCTTTCCTGGTTTGCCGCCGGTTACGTCAATCTCTTCCGCGCTGTGCCGCTGGTTATGGTGCTGTTGTGGTTCTTTCTTATGATTCCGCATATGCTCGAAAGCATTTTCGGTTTCCCGCGCGGCAGCGACATGCGGCTGGGGTCGGCGATTGCCGGGTTTGCGTTGTTCGAGGCCGCCTATTATTCAGAAATCATCCGTGCCGGCATCCAATCAGTTTCCAAAGGCCAGATGGCGGCGGCTAACGCGCTGGGAATGACCTACGGGCAATCGATGCGCTTGGTCGTTTTGCCACAGGCTTTCCGCAATATGGTGCCCTTGCTGCTGACGCAAGGCATCATCCTGTTTCAGGATACATCCCTAGTTTATGTCTCGGCGCTAGCCGACTTCTTCGGTGCGGCCTACAAGGTCGGTGATCGAGATGGGCGCTTGGTCGAGATGCTTCTTTTTGCGGGCGCGGTCTATTTCGTGCTCTGCTTTACCGTTTCGCAACTGGTGCGCTACTACCAGAAAAAACTTAAGACGGCTTGAGGCCGTTTGAAAAACGTTCTCAGGAGAACCTCAGATGATTGCGATAAACAAGGTCAGCAAGCACTACGGTGCCTTTCAGGTGTTGACCGACTGTACGACTCACGTGAACAAAGGCGAGGTGGTGGTTGTCTGCGGCCCTTCCGGGTCGGGAAAATCCACGCTGATCAAATGCGTGAATGGTCTGGAACCGTTCCAGTCCGGCGAGATTACCGTGAATGGTGTGTCGGTCGGCGATCCGAAGACCGATTTGCCGAAGTTGCGTTCACACGTTGGCATGGTCTTCCAGAATTTTGAACTCTTCCCGCACATGTCGATTGTCGAGAATCTGACCGTGGCCCAGATCAAGGTTCTGGGACGTGACAAGCCCGAAGCCGATGAGAAGGGGATACAGCTGCTTGACCGCGTTGGGCTGAAAGTCCAAGCTCTGAAATATCCGGGACAACTCTCCGGTGGACAGCAGCAGCGGGTAGCGATTGCGCGTGCGCTGGCCATGGACCCGATTTGCATGTTGTTCGACGAACCCACCTCGGCGCTCGATCCCGAAATGATTAACGAGGTGCTCGATGTCATGACCGAACTGGCGCAGGAAGGCATGACCATGATGTGTGTCACGCACGAAATGGGTTTTGCCAAACGCGTCGCCAGCCGGGTCGTCTTCATGGATCACGGTCACATCGTCGAGGACGACCTCAAGGACGCCTTTTTTGCTAACCCCCGTTCAGAGCGAGCGCAGCAGTTTCTGGCAAAAATATTGCATCACTGATTTCTATTGTCGTAACCCAAATTTGAGACCAAGGCTCTGTTTACAAACTGGTTGCTTCCAGCGCAGGTGTACAGCAATTATCGACTACCCTCGCAACACTTTTCTGAATGAAGCCCGAGCAGTAAGAGGAGTCGATCGTGAAGAACGTATTTTCAGAGAGGAGTAACTGCCATCGCCAGCCTCATTCGCGCCTGTTGCGCCATATTAATTATTCTCTTGTCGTGTTCAGCCCATGCGGTCGGCACCTTGGAAAAGGTGGTGGCGTCAGGTAGCGTCACGCTAGGCTATCGTGATTCATCAGCGCCGTTCTCCTATCTGGACGAACGTCGACGGCCAATTGGTTATTCGATTGACATCTGCATGAAAGTCGTGGAGGCGATAAGGCGCGAATTGAAACGCCCAGACCTTGCCGTTAAGTTCACTCCAGTTACGTCAGCTTCGCGTCAACAGGCGTTGATTTCCGGCGATATTGACCTGGAGTGCGGCTCAACAACCGCCACGGCAGAGCGGCGCAAAATTGTCTCCTTCACCATTCCGACTTTTTTTGCCGCGACACGCCTGATGACTCGCGAAACGAGCGCTATCAAGTCGATCTACGATCTGGCTGGGAAAACGGTGGTTACCACCAAGGGAACCAGCAGTGAAAAATTTTTCAACGAACTTAACTTGGCTCGATCGCTACGCACAGCTCTTGTTCTCGGCAAGGATCACGCCGAGTCCTTTTCCACGCTTGAAGCGGGCAAAGCTGATGCCTTCATCATGGACGACGTGCTGCTCTACAGCCTGCGAGCAGCCTCCAAAGACCCCGCCAAGTATGTGATTACTCGCGACGCACTGACCGTCGAGCCGCTCTCGCTCATGCTGCGCAAAGATGATTGGGCTTTCAAGAAAGTGGTTGATAACGAAGTCATTCGTATCATCCTGCAAGGTGAAATCAACGCCATCTATCGCAAATGGTTTGAATCGCCGATCCCACCGCAACAGATCAACCTCAATCTGCCAATGAGCTATATGCTGCGTGACTCATTCAAGGTACCAACCGACTGGATACCAGAATAAAGGTTATTGGATTAATGGAGCGGGCGATGGGAATCGAACCCACGGCTCTAGCTTGGGAAGCTAGGGTATTGCCATTATACGACGCCCGCAGAGCACCGTCATTCTAACGTAGACGGGCCAAAGTTCACACGAGGACGCTGCAAGTTCACTGCTTACACTTTAAGATCACTGCTGTCCGGTTAAATTGAAGGGTGAACTGCTGTAAGCCATGAATGACAATGGTTGCCGAGCAACGATGGGTGTCTCCGATTTGAAATTAAAACTGAGGTTCCCGCAGAATTCCGAGCTTTGGCTCGGAGACTGCAATGAACACCGGCAAGACGCTGTTCGCCCAGATCATGGACTTTCTGCCGTGGAAGACCTTTCATCGGATCGTGGCGCGTCATGGTGGCGACAAAGGAGTGCGGTCGCTGACCTGCGCGGAACAATTCCGAGCGATGGCCTTTGCGCAGCTGACGTACCGCGAGAGCCTGCGGGATATCGAAGCCTGCTTGCTGGCCCAAGCGGCCAAGCTTTACCACATGGGGTTTCGCGAACCGGTAGCCAAATCGACCTTGGCGGACGCGAACGAGTCGCGCGACTGGCGCATCTGGGAGACCTTTGCCGGACGCCTGATCATTCAGGCTCGCGAGTTGTATCTGAGCGAAGACTTGGGGCTCGATCTGACCAACACCGTCTATGCCTTGGATTCGACGACCATCGACTTGTGCCTGTCGGTGTTTCCGTGGGCGCACTTTCGTACCACCAAAGCGGAGGTGAAGATGCACACCTTGCTCGACCTGCTGGAACTGGAGGCCGGGGCCATCTACGTGATGGATCACGGCTACGTCGATTTCGCTCGTTTGCATGCGTTGCATCTGGCCGGGGCCTTCTTCGTCACGCGGGCCAAGTCGAACATGAAGTGGCATCGCGTCTACTCGATGCCGACGGACAGAACCATTGGCATCATCTGCGATCAGCACATTGCGTTGGATGGTTTTTATACGCAGCAAGACTACTCGGGTGCGATTCAAACTGATGTGGCAAGTTGATCATGCTGTTTTTTTGAAATTTGCTGCCAATAGGTGTCCCAGAGTCGGTTTGCGCGATTGAGCCGCAACGCCAGCATATGCTCGGCATTGTCCGCACGCCACCAAGCGCCGTGGCGCTTCATGCGCTGTTGGACGATGTAGCGGTGGGCGCTTTCAATTTCACCGGAACCAATGGGCAAATCGCGCTCGATTGCGTCTTGATAATTGAGTTGGCCTGGTCGGTTATTGAAGTAGCGGTGGCACTGCCTCACCGGTGCCTCGCTGTCCTGTACCGCAGGGGATTCAAGATGCGTTTGCAGTTGGTGCAGTACTGCGTTGGCTTGGCTCGTTTTGAGCCGGGTTTTCTGCTCGCCCATCCACGTTTTTGCGCCTGCTCATCGCGGTGGATGGCCTTCCCAGCAGCACCCAGGTAGTCGCACGCATGAAAGAAATCGACCAGGTAGCTGCCCTGCGCGCCAAATCTCTTCTCAATCTGATCGGCTATCCATGGCGCGCCATCGCCGACGCCATGGATCGGCGTGTCTGTGCCAAAGCCAGCCTGGATCGCACAGTCAAAAAGGCATTGCCCGACCGCGTCAACATCACCCTGTAACGTGCCGCCAAAGGTCAGTGTTTTACTCCCCTGCGTGTGTGCAAGACATATTTTGCCTCGCGCCACAGCAGCTTCTTGCCTTTGCGTTTGTCGGCCCGCTTCTCATCAATCTCTACGATGGGCACCATGCCACCATCTGTTTCCACAATGATTGCGGTGCTGATCCCCGGTTGGGTAGGCCAGCCCTGCGCCGGCGGGTTTGCCTCAAATATCGCTTGGGCATGACCTTCGGTGATGCGGGCAATGGTGCTTTCACTCAACATCACGCCGTAGTGTTCAACGACCTTATCCATGGCCTGCGCAAAGGGTTGGTCAGCACCGAAATCGGTCACTACGCGCTGGAGCGGGCCCGAGCAGCCACGGTTGCTGACCCCAGCACTTTGCGCAAACGGGCGGACTCTTTTGCTGCCCTTCCGGTATTGGGGCTCGTCGATGCTGATATCGCAAAAGGTGGTGTGCCAGCAGAGTTTTTTTACCCTCGCTCCATACGCCAGCGGTTTGTTTGACTTCTTGCGAAGTTTTGTCCACTTGCCGTTTGGCCCAGGACTGAAGCGCAACCTTGCCGGTCTGACGCATTTCCTGAATAACCCGCATTTCAGCCGCATCGGCACTCTTCAGATCCCCTGTCTCATCTTCGACCGACAGCAGCAACGACTCCATTCGACTTCGCAGATCAGGATGCGCACTCAATCTTCTTACAAACTCCGCATCACTCAATAACAGATCGGTCATGTCGAAACTCCTTGGGTGGTGGATAGGGCGAGATTACTCCACATCAGTTTGAATCGCACCCGGACTACCCTGCTCAGTTGCGCCGGGTTCGCTTCAACGATCCCGACACCGGCAAGACGCTCATCTTCATTACCAACCAGGTGACTTTGCCGGCCATGACGATCTGCGCGCTTTACAAGAACCGCTGGCAGGTCGAACTGTTCTTCAAGTGGATCAAGCAGCATCTGCGGATCAAACGGTTTTTCGGAACCTCGGAGAATGCGGTCAAGACGCAAATCTGGATCGCCGTATCGGTTTATGTGCTCGTCGCCATCATCAAAAAGAAGTTGCAATTGGATGCCTCGCTCTACACTTTGCTACAGATTATGTCGGTCACCCTTTTCGAGAAGATGCCCTTGCAGCAAGCCTTTCCAGCCAGCGAGTACATTCCCCCAGAGGGTGTGCCATGCAACCAACTGAATCTATTCATGATTTAACCGGACAGCAGTGTCGTTACCCATAAAAACAAAAACCCCGGACTTTCCGCTGCAACTACGGATTGCCGGGGTTTCTCTTTCCGTTTCATCGTGGGTCGTCCTCAAAAATTAGTCAGGTAGCGTCAAAATCTGTTTGACGGCTGCCACCCGGGCCATGTGCAGGCGCTTGGGGATCTGTGACGAATCGCTGCAACTGTGCGCAATCGCTGCCGCATTAACTGCCTGTACTGCATCCAGCGCCCTGAGAAACAGCCCTGCCCCGAGGGGCGTCTTTTCTTCCCAGCCCAGGCGGCCATGGTGGTCGCAGGTGCAGGCCTCAAGGAGTTGTTTGAAGCGTTGCGGTCGACGCAAGGCATCGGTGTTTTCCAGCAGTCTGGTAATGGTTGCAGCGCGCAGTTCGGGGCCACGGCGAATGTCGCCGTGATAACGTGCCACCAGGCGGGCCAGGTCGCGGCACTCGGCCGGGGGCTTGAGGCGTGCACACACTTCGTCGACCAGCTTAGCGCTACGCGCCTCATGCCCTGTGTGGCGGGGAAGTTCCGCAGTTGGCGTCAAGCCTTTGCCAAGATCGTGCAGGAGTACGGCGAAGCGGACCGGCAAGGCATAGCCGTACTGGGCTGAATGATCAAGCGCCATCATGACATGCACGCCGGTATCGATTTCCGGATGGAAATCGGCGCGCTGCGGCACGCCGAACAGGCGGTCGAGTTCGGGCAATAGGCGCGCCAGGGCACCGCATTCGCGTAGCACTGCGATCATGCGTGAGGGTTTCGCTTCCATCAGGCCTTTGGCCAGCTCCTGCCAGACTCGTTCGGCGACCAGATGATCGGCCTCGCCGCTGCTCACCATCTGGCGCATTAGGTCGATGGTTTCCGGCGCTACGGAGAAATCAGTGAACCGCGCGGCGAAGCGGGCGATGCGCAGAATACGCACTGGGTCTTCAACGAAAGCCGGTCCGACGTGGCGCAGTATGCGCGCCTCAAGATCGGCGACGCCGTGAAAGGGGTCGGTCAGTACGCCATCAGCGGAACGGGCGATGGCATTGATGGTGAGGTCGCGACGCGCCAGGTCGTCTTCGAGACTGACTTCAGGCGCCGCGTGAAAGGCGAAACCCGTGTAGCCGTGGCCGGACTTGCGCTCGGTGCGGGCGAGTGCATATTCCTCGTGCGTCTGCGGGTGCAAAAAGACCGGGAAATCCTTGCCCACTGCTTTAAAGCCACGCGCCAGCATTTCTTCGGGTGAAGCGCCGACGACCACGTAGTCACGATCCTGCACTGGCAGGCCAAGCAACTCATCGCGGACAGCACCGCCGACCGTGAAGATCTGCATGGCGCCGGCGAGCGCCTACTTGGCTGTTTCGCTCAGCGCACCGGCCCGCCATTCCTGCATGGCCGGTAGCCCGCAGATGGCTTCAACCCAGTCACGCGAGGCTGGAGGAAGTTCAACAGCATAGGTCTTAAAACGCCAGACGACGGGGGCAAACATCGCATCAGCAATCGAAAAACGGCCAAACAGGAAGGGGCCTTCCGCGGCAAAACGACGGCGGCAGCTTTCCCAGATGGCAACGATGCGTGCGATGTCGGCCAGCACTTCGGCCGTGCGCTCGTCATAGGGCTTCGAGGCGTTGATCTCCATCGGCATGCTCTGGCGCAAAGCACTGAAACCGGCGTGCATTTCGGCAGAAACAGAGCGCGCCTCGGCCCGAACCCGGGCGTCGGATGGCCACAGGGATGGCGATTTCTCGGCAAGATATTCGCAAATCGCCAGCGAATCCCAGACCAGTAGATCGCCGTCGATCAGGCAAGGCACTTTGCCCGAAGGCGAATACTTGTAGATCTGCGCCTTGGTCCCGGCTTCGTTGAGGCGAATGGCTATTTCTTCAAAGGGCAGTCCGGCCTGTTTGATGGCCAGCCAGGGCCGGAGGCTCCATGACGAGTAGTTACGGTTGCCAATGACAAGTTTCAACATTAGAAAATTTCCTATGAACGCTATGAACGCCTTGCACGACAGCGGTAGCCGTCAAGACGCGGTTGCAGACTGAGTGCAGAAAGGTAGGCTGGAGCTACCGCTTCCAGACGCTTGGGATGCCAGTCAGGGTAGTTGCAATGACCATTGCTGGTATTGTCGATCTGCATTGAACGCAGATTATCCAGTGACATCGGCGGATTGGGCAGCAGTCCCAGCATACACGCCTGCAGGCGGGCCAGAGTGTCGGGCAGCTTGATCACCAGAGGGCGCCTGCCGATCAGGCTGGCGGTGTACTCGACCAGTTCGCGCAGGGTGTAGACCTTGGGACCGCACAGTTCATAGATCTGGCCAAAGGTGGCGTGATCGCCCAGGCACCCGGCAAAGGCATCGGCCACGTCACCGACATAAACCGGCTGAAAGCGCGCGGCGGCGCCGGCTAACGGCAGGATGGGAAAGAGCCTGAGCAGGGTGGCGAAGGTGTTGAGGAAAGCATCGCCGGGGCCGAAGATGACCGACGGACGGAATACGGTGATATCGAATTCCCCACCGGCCGCGCACACCATGGCTTCGCCGTCGCCCTTCGAGCGCAGATAGGCCGATGGCGCATCAGACGCGGCCTTGAGTGCGCTCATATGCACCAGGCGACGCACCCCGGCCTGCTTCATGGCAGCGAGAATTTTTCTGGGCAACTCGACGTGGGCGGCGGCAAACCGCTTGCCGTAAGGCTGGCTCGAATCCTTGTCGTGCAGAATGCCGACCAGATTGATCACGGCATCGACGCCGTGCACCAGCGAGGCTAGCGCCTGCGGATCATGCACATCGGCTTCAACCGTATAAACCGTTGGCAGCAAAATCAACTGTTTGGTGTTGTCGCGATGCCGAGTCGGGATAGTGACGCGAATTCCGCGCTCGGAAAGCCGGTTGGCGATCCAACTGCCGACGAAACCACTTCCGCCAATCAACAGTACCTTTTTAAGCTCCATAGCACCCTGACGATTGAATACGTTTCGAAGTGCGGATTCTACGGCAATTCTTCACCCTTTGGATCAAGAGTCGTGCGCGGCCCAATAATGCCGAGCCGGCTTTTGAGTGATTGCGGTTTGCCGTCAAACAGCGCCGAATAGTAGACCGAATTGCTCATTACTTTCTTCACGTAATCACGCGTCTCGTTGAACGGAATGGTCTCGGCGTAGACCGCTCCTTCCAGCGGACGATCGGCACGCCATTTGCGGGCGCGACCGGGGCCGGCGTTGTAGGCCGCAGAGGCCAGCACCGGGTGATTGTCCAGGCTCTCCATGACCAACCGCATATAGGTCGTGCCGAGTAGTACGTTGGTCTGGGTATCATTCACCTGGCTCTGATGAAAATCCTTGAGGCCAATTTTCTTGGCCACCCACTTGGCTGTCGCCGGCATCAGTTGCATCAGGCCGGACGCACCGACCGTTGATTTGGCATTGGTCACGAAGCGACTCTCCTGACGCATCAGGCCGTAAACCCAGGCATCGTCAAGGGCCTGGCTCTTTGCCGCTGGGCGCACCTGCTCGCTGTACGGCGACAGGTAGCGCAGCGAATAGTCGTGTTCGTTCCTGGTGCGATCAGCAGCGGCAATGGCACGATCATAAATGCCGGCGCGCTGGGCAATATCCGAAGCCGCCAGCAGTTCACGATCACTCATGGCGCGCAGTGCCCAGTTCCATTCCTTGACCCCCTCGCTGCGCAGACTGAGGCGAAACAGCGCGAGAGCACGCTGTACGCCCGGATTAGCCGCCACCTGGGCGTTCTCTTCGCGTGTTGGCGAAGCTGCCCGGGGCGGCGTCATGATCACCCGATCCAGCTCTTCATCCGCCAGATTACCGTAGAAATTCGACTGTCCGGCAATTTTGGCGAACAGTGTATTGGCGTCCCCAAGGCGTCCGCCGGCACGGTAGGCGCGCCCCAGCCAATAGACCCAGGGCGCCTGCTCAGCGAGTTCGGGCGGCATTTTTTCAATCGTCGAGCGCACTGTTCCCCAGTCCTGAACGCGCAATGCGGCGCGTACCTTCCACTGCGCCACCTCGTCGGAAAGCGGTGTGTCACCGGCTTTTCGATACCATTCAAGCGCCTCCGGCAGGTGTCGTTGAGCCGCCTGCCAGCCAATCTGGCCCCACGCCCAGGCTTTTTCACTGGCCTGCAAACGACTCGCTATCTTGTTCAACTGGTCAGACGCTATGTTTGGGTCATTGCGCGCAATGCGGCTGATGGCCAGCACCGCCAGTTCGCGATTCATCCGGCTACCGGCAAGGCTTGGCGGCAGTTTGACCAGCCACGGTAGCGGCGTATCACTCACTGCGAGCGCGGTGCGGGCATCTGGTGTCTGGCTGGGTGGCAGATAGTTCATGCTGTAGCGCGCGGCAGCCAACCTGTTGGCTTCAAACTGGCGCCGGATACGGGCCCAGACCTGGTCGGCCAGCACTCGTTTTTCCAGAATCAGCGCTTCGAGAACCGGATAGCAGGATTCGGGAGGTTCGATCAGGTTCAGCCAGAGCGGCATCACCTCGTCAAGAACCTTCGCATCGCCACGCGCGCGGCGGCTCTGCAAGGCATAACAGGAAAGCTCCTGATCCGCTTGGACGAGTTCCGGGTACTCGGCATCGAATTCGGCCCACTGCTGTTTTCTGCCGAGCAGCTTGAGCCAGTCAGAGCGTAGCTTGTCGGCGATATAGCTTTTTTCGTGGCGCGACAGGAAGTTCTTGATTGTCGCCGGATCGGTGGTGTTCAGATCAAGCAGAAGCCGCCAGTATTCAAGGTAGGCGGCAAGCTCATGGCCTTGCAATTCGGACGCGATGCGTTCTAACTTGGCGCGATCGCCTGCCCGGGCCGCGTCACGCGCGGCGAGAAAGCGCTCGTCGGCGTTGGCCGGTCCGCCCACCGCATGTGCCATAAGGCAAGGAAAGGCAAGGAGAAAAACTGCAAGACGAAACTTCATGATAAGCTGGAATCCCCGTAAACACTGACTTTCAGCATACCACATGAGCGCTGGATCACCGCCAGAAATGACCCCGGCCCAGCGCGCCGACTATCGTCGTGCGCTGCGCAAGCGGCTCGTGGATCGTCGCCTGGCGCTATCAGCAGACGTCTGTGCGGGTCTTTCAGCGACGATCTGCTCGCAGTTGCAAACGCACTTCCCGCAACTGGCCGGGATGCGCGTTGGTTTTTGCTGGCCGGTAAAAAATGAGCCGGATCTACGGCCGTTGATGACGACCTGGCTTGACTCTGGTCAGGCTGGATTCGCGGCGCTGCTGCCGGTAGTTCTCGCCGTCGACACCGCACTCGCCTTCCGGGCGTGGACGCCGGGTAGCGCGCTGATTGCCGACGGCTACGGGATTCCGACGCCAGCCGCCGGCGAATTTCTGCTGCCACAAGCCCTGCTACTCCCGGTTAATGCGTTTGATTCCGACGGCTACCGCATCGGTTATGGCGGCGGCTTCTTCGACCGCACGCTGGCTGCGCTCAAGCCTGCTCCCCTGTGCATCGGCGTCGGCTTCGAACTGGCGCGAGTGGACTCGATCCGCCCCGAGCCGCATGATGTCCGGCTAAACGCAATGGTCAGCGAAGCCGGGGTGTTCAAGTTCGATTAACCCAAACAGTCTCACCGCAAAGGCGCGAAGGACGCAGAGTGCCGCAAAGAACATCAAAAGCTTGGCTCTTTCTTGTTTTCTTTGCGATCTTTGCGCCTTTGCGGTGAGAGGTTTTGAGCCTAGTTTTGTTTCGCCTGATGCGCTCGCACGAAGGCTTCCAACTGGTCTGCCAGCATCGGTCGCGCAAACCAGTAGCCCTGAATCTCGTCGCAGTGAAATATGCGTAGCAGGTTAGCCAGTTCCTCGGTTTCGACACCTTCGGCAATCGTCTTGAGCTTCAGGCTGCTCGCCATCTGAATGATGGCGCGAACAATGGCTGCATCGTCCGGATCGGTCACCAAATCGCGGACAAAGGACTGGTCAATCTTCAGCTTATCGACGGCAAAGCGCTTCAGATAGGCAAGGCTTGAATAGCCGGTGCCGAAATCATCGACCGACAACCGCACGCCCAGTGCCTTCAGGCGGCGTACTGAATCCAGGGTAACTTCGGCATCCTGAATCAGGATTGATTCGGTCAGCTCGAGTTCAAGCCATTGCGCGTCCAGATCAGAAAGTACTAGCGCGTTGATCACGGTATTTACCAGGTCCTGACGCTTGAACTGCACGGCCGAAAGATTGACGGCCACCACAAAGGGCGGCAGACCAGCATCCTGCCAGGCACGTGCTTGACGACAGGCTTCCACTAGCACCCAGGCGCCGATCGGCACGATTATTCCGGAATCCTCGGCCACCGGAATGAAGCGGGCTGGCGATATCAAGCCATTGTCCGGACTGTTCCAGCGAATCAGCGCCTCGACACCGATGATCCCGCCTTCATGCAGGTCCAGTTGTGGCTGGTAATGCAAAATAAATTCCTTGTTCTCTAGCGCTTGCCGCAACTGGGTCTCCAGCGTCAGGTGCTCGACCACCTGCAGGTTCATCTGCTCGGTAAAGAAGCGATGCCCAGTGCGGCCAGCCTCTTTGGCGTGGTACATCGCGGTATCGGCTTTCTGCAGCAGAGCGTCGAATTCATCGCCGTCGTCGGGGTATAGCGCAATGCCAATCGAGAACGACGTGATCAGCGAGTGGTTGCCGAGCATGATTGGCTCGCCCATGCGCTGATGAATCTTGTCGGCGACACGCGCCACTGCCTCGCTATCACGCACATCGTTGAGGAGAATGATAAATTCATCGCCTCCCTGACGACTGATGGTATCCGACTCACGCACGCAGCTTTTGAGCCGCTCAACCACCTCCTTGAGCATGGCATCGCCCACCGGATGACCGAGCGAATCGTTGATCGTCTTGAAGCGATCGAGGTCAAGGAACATCAGGGCGACGCGACTTTGCGTGCGCGCAGCCAGGGCTTGTGCCTGAGCCATGCGGTCACGCAGCAGCAGGCGGTTGGGCAGCCCGGTTAACGGATCGTGATGGGCAAGAAACTCGATCCGCTGCTGCGTCGCCTGGCGCTCGGTCATGTCTGAGAAGGTCAACACCGCCCCACAGCGCACTTCATCGCCGATGCGTAGCGGTGCGGTGTTGACCTGCAACCAGCGAAGATTACCGTCCGTGGAGCGCAAACCCACCACCGCATCGCGCACTTCGCAACCGTCGCGCAGGGTGATGGTCGTCGGGTACTCGGAGTAAAGATAGGGCGTGCCGTCTTCGTGCAAGCGCTCAAGCCCGATGTCTTCAAGCCGATGACCCTGCAGACCGACCTCGGCGAAACCCAGCAATTCTTCGGCGACTCGATTCGCGAAAAGGAAGCTCCCTTCCGGCGAGATGATCGCCAGCCCCTCAACCATCACCGACATGGCCCCGCGAAAACGGCCCTCGCTTTCTTGGAGACGAAGCATCACCTGGCGCAACTCGGTAATGTTCTCCTTGATCATCACGTAGTTCGTGACCTTTCCTTCGTGATTCTTGATTGGCGAGACCAGCAGGCGATCCCAGCACTGCGTCCCGTCGCGCCGCTCGCTTTGCAACTCTCCCTGCCAGTTCTGCCCAGCCTCAATGCTTGCCCACAAGGACTGATAGATGGGCTGGTCGGCAAAGCCCGGTTGCATGATGCGCGCGTCCTGACCAATCGCTTCGGCGCGCGAGTAGCCCGAAGTCTCGATAAATTTTTCGTTAACGTACTCAATTCGACCGGTAAGGTCGGTAATATAAATCGATGCCGGGTTCTGCTCGACCGCCAGGGACAGCTTGTTGGCCCAGGCTTCGGCTGCTCGCCGCTGTTTCAGGTCGTCTTCATGGCTATGTTCCAGCGAATCAGCGAGCGCACTGCGGTCAAGGAGTCGGTGTAAATAAACGAGCAGCAACAAGGTCAGCAGTACGCCGACCAGGGGGACATAAACGACATTGCCTGGTGCGTTGGCCTCCAGCCAGGCGGGGCCCGCTTCAATCCTTACCGTCCATAGATTGCGCGCCAGTTCGAACTCCTGGCTATAGGACAGCGCAATGCCGGAGCGTGGCGAAGCCTCTTCGCCGGCCTTGGGCACCCAACGATGAATGAGTCGTCTGTCTGCCGGCAAGGTCTGGTCGAGAAGGCTAACGTGTAAACCATTTCGCGCTACCGCGGAATTGACTGCATCGAACAAATCGCCAACATCGAGCACGCAGAACAGCACGCCACGCACTGCGGCGCGCCGCTCATCACGCGTTGCCGGCACTGTGCCGTCGCGATAGACCGGAGCCATGATGGCCACGGTAACTTGTTTCTGCTTGTCGACAATCAACTGGCTTACTCCGCTGGCGGCTTGCCCTCCGGTGTCAATCGATTGCTCGATGACCGGACCGCGATTAGCTGCCGCATGAAGATTCAGCCCAAGCGCCTGGCGATTGACGTCGACCGGCAAGACAAAGAAAACCGGGTAATACCGCTCACGCGCCTTAAGAGGAAATAGATTGCCATCGGCATCGCGCTCGCTGATGGCAAAATCGTTGCCCCAAAGACGTCGCCCGCTCTGTTCAAACTGAGCTCGATCAGCGGCATTGACGGCCGGCATCCAGCCAAAGCTGCGTACTCCGGGCTGACCAAGCATCGGCTCGACGAATTTTTTGAAGACCGGCCAGTCGACCTTGCCAACGCTGTGAAACAGGCGTTGCAGGACAGTGAATTGCTTGAGCGGTTCGCTAAAAGCGTCGACGATCAAATCGGCACGCTCCTGGGCGTCACGCAGGAAACGCTGTTCCACCCGATCATTCGAACGGTTGATCATCTCTCGTGTCACCCAGGCCGTGGAAACTAGCCCCAGCAGTCCAACGATGACAAGAATCAGCAGCCGGTAATGCCGGCGGAAGGGGGATTGTCTGGAGAATGTCATTCGAAGCGTCGCACGAAGATGGGTGACCAATGTTTTGTTGAATCCCTGTTTGACTGTAGGTCAGCTTGCCAATTGTCTAGCGTTCTTGCGCGTGATCATGTGCTTCAGTCCGGCACTTTAACAAGGCCGGGGTTCCCGCTATATCCTCCGATCAAAAGGGTACAGATCGTTATCGGCAAGGTTTGGGGAAACTTGATGCCCTGGCAGAACAGGCCGTGGCCATTCGTTCAAGTGCAGAATCAAGGGTACTGCGTGGACAGCCAAAATTGAGCCGTACCCAGCCCGGCAAACCGAAATCGTCGCCTCGCGACAGCCCGACGCCGGCCGCTTCAAAAAATCTCGCAGGATTGGCTACATCCAGGCCGCGCGCGTCTATCCAGGCCAGATAGGTGGCTTCGACATGCGTCATGGTCAGCCCGCGCATCTCGGAAATGGCCGTAGTCACACGATCACGGTTGGCACGCAGCACGCTGATCAGCGCCGCCCGCCAGTCTTCGCACTCGCCATACGCCGCCTGCGCCGCCGTCAGTCCGAGAACGTTCACATCCGGAACAATGCCGCGCATCACGCCGGTAAAGCGGTTACGCAGCGCCGTATCGGAAATCACGGCAAATGCACAGCCGAGTCCGGGAATGTTGTAGGTTTTGGACGGCGCCATCAGGGTGATGCAGCGTCGGGCAATATCTGCATTTATCCTGGCCAGTGGAATGTGTTGCCGGCCGGCATCGAGAATGAGGCCGCAATGAATTTCATCGGAGCACACCACCAGATCGTGGCGCTCGCAGAAGGCCGCCAGTTCAGCGAGTTCGTCTTCGCGCCAGGCGCGACCGACCGGATTGTGCGGGTGACAGAGCAAAAGCAGGCGAGTCTGTGCAGTCAGGGCCGCTTCCATTGCAGCAAAATCCCAACCCCAGCAGCCATCAGCCAGACGCAAGCCGACCTGCGCGAGTCGCCGTCCGGAGAGACGAGGGGCAGAGAGAAAAGGGGGGTAAACCGGCGTTGCCGTCAGGACATCGCCGTCGACCGCACGGCAGGCCACATTGATTCCGGTGACCAGCCCGGGCAGCCAGACCAGCCATTCCGGCTCGACGCGCCACGCGTACTCGCGTTGCAAATACGCCAGTACGGTGTCGACCAGCGCCGGCCACGCTACCGGGTAACCAAGGCAGCCCTGCGCAATCCGCTTTTCGAGCGCCGCCAGGACGGCCGGTGGCGCGGCAAAATCCATGTCCGCCACCCACAGCGGCAGCACGTCCTTCCTTGCATATTTGTTCCATTTGAGCGAATCGCCATTGCGGCGATCAATGACATTGTCAAAATCATACATGTGACAGAACTCCTTCAACGTGCCCGGAAGGCTGCTAGCCCAAAAAGAGCTTGTACGCCGGGTTATTGCTTTCGTCCCAGTGGGCATAACCCAGATTTTTCAGGAATTTCCTGAACGCGCTCATTTCGGCGGGTGGCACCTGCATGCCGACCAGCACGCGGCCGGAATCGGCGCCATGGTTACGATAATGGAAGAGGCTGATGTTCCAGCCGGCGCTCATCTGATTCAGAAAGTGCATCAGCGCACCAGGGCGTTCGGGGAATTCAAAGCGGTAGACGATCTCGTGATCAACCTGCGGCGCATGGCCGCCGACCAGATGCCGGATGTGCAGCTTGGCCATTTCGTCGTCGGTCAGATCAAGCGTCGCGTAACCATGCTTGCGCAGTTGCTCGACCAGTTTGATCGACTCGGCGCGCGAGCTAACCTGAACACCGACAAAAACGTGCGCCTCCTGGCGGTCATTGAAACGATAGTTAAATTCGGTGATGTTGCGCTGACCGATCAGTGCGAGGAATTTCCTGTAGGCGCCGGGCTGCTCAGGCAGGGTTATGGCCAGCACCGCTTCGCGCTGCTCACCGACCTCGGCACGTTCGGCGACAAAACGCAGGCGATCGAAATTCATGTTGGCGCCTGAAGCAACGGCCACCAGCGTCTTGTCCTTCAGCTTGTGACGTGCCGCGTAGGCCTTGGCGCCCGCCACGGCCAGCGCACCCGCCGGTTCGAGGACGGCGCGCGTATCTTCAAATACATCCTTGATTGCGGCGCAGATGGCGTCGGTGTCGACACAAACCATTTCGTCGACGTACAACTGGCACAGGCGGAAGGTCTCTTCACCGACGTATTTCACTGCCGCACCGTCGGCAAACAGGCCGACCTGTTTAAGACGGATTCGTTTTCCGGCCTGTAGGGACCGGGTCATGGCATCGGCATCAATGGCCTCGACCCCGATGATTTTTGTCTCCGGCCGCAAGCGTTTGATGTACGCCGCTACCCCTGAAATCAGCCCGCCGCCGCCGACACAACAAAAAACGGCGTGGATCGGTTTCGGGTGCTGGCGCAGGATTTCCATGCCAATCGTTCCCTGGCCGGCGATGACTTCAGGATCGTCGAAAGGATGGACGAAAGTAAGCTTTTCGGTTCTCTCCAGTTCCAGCGCACGGGTGTAGGCTCCGTCGTAGGAATCGCCAGCCAGAACCACTTCGCCGCCACGATTGCGCACCGCCTCGACCTTGATCGACGGCGTGGTCGTCGGCATGACGATAACCGCCCGGCAACCCACCTTGGCGGCGGCTAACGCCACGCCCTGCGCGTGGTTGCCGGCCGAGGCACAAATCACACCACGCTTCAGGCGTTCCGCTGAAAGCTGAACAATCTTGTTGTACGCTCCGCGCAGCTTGAAGGAGAAAACCGGCTGCATGTCCTCGCGCTTGAACAGAATGCTGTTGCCGATACGCGCCGACAGATTGGGCGCGGCATCGAGCGGTGTTTCGACCGCAACGTCGTACACCTGCGCGGTCAATATTTTTTCGAGATAATCGGGGTGCATGGCAGTAACAACTCGTCTAGGAAACCCGTGATTCTAGCAGCCCCGTCATGGAGTGCTTGAGCATCAGCGCCGAGGGATAGACTGGATCATTTGACCCCGATTAGGTGGCAGGCGATACTTCCCTCGTGATTCACAAGACGGGAGTGAAGCATGGATCTGGAGCAACCCCAACTGGCCGTGTTCAAGTACAAGCACGGTGGACGCGTTGCCTTTTCCGCCAAGCGCAAAACCTTCATGCTTATCAGTCTGGCAGCAGCCCTGATCGCGGCTTTCTTTGCTTTCCCAGGCGGGCTGATGGCGCTGGTGATCCCGCTGGGTGTTTTTTTCGTAAGGCAGGGCACCCTCGCCCTCGGCCCGCGCTATCTTGTCTGCGGTAACGACATTGTCTACTTCGCCAACGTGGCCCAAGTAGCGCTGCATGAAGGCGAAGGCCGCCTGAATCTGAAAATGGCGAGCGGGGCTACGTTTACGCTTGAACGCGATAAATTCCCGACCAATGCGCGCAAGGCACACAAGGTCGCAGCAAACAAGGCTGCCAAATTCAACAAGGTGTCGGCCAAGATCATCGAGAAAGTGCGCCGCGCATCGCCGGTGGTAGCCGGTGCTTGATCCGCAGACCATGGACCTGGCAGCCACGCTGGCGCCGGAACCGGTTGCCCGGCGCAGCATTCATTTGCTCTACGTGCCGACGCTGTGCTGCAATCTCGATTGCGCCTATTGTTACCTTGGCGAGCAGACGACGCAGGCGGCGCTGAAGGTCGATGCCGGGCGCGCCGTAGCCACACTGCGCTACGCGCTCGACGCCCTGCGCGAAGCCGGCGTGCTGGCCTTCAATGTCTCGCTGCATGGCGGCGAAGTGACGACGCTGCCGGAAGTCGTGCTCGATGAACTCTTTACGCTGATCCGAAGCCACTACCTGGAAAATTTCGACGCAATCAACGCGCTCGGGCACAGGAAATCGTCACCGCATATCAAGACCAACCTCTACAAGTTCGCACCCTTCTATGACCTTTTTGACAAACACAAGGTCTCGATCAGCGCCAGTATCGACCTGCCGCTGAGCATGCATGCGCGCTACCGCACCACCCGCGGGGGCCGCGACTGGCTAGCGCGAACACACGAGAATATCCGCCTGCTGGCGCGCTATCCGCACGCAAAAAAAATCTCCGCCACGCTGTGCAGCGAACACCTGAACGACATTCCGGCGATCATTGACGACATTCGTTTCATTCACGACGAACTTTGTTTTGACATGAACCAGTTCAACATCATGTTTGCTTTTGCCTCCGAGATGAATCGAGCCCACAAGGGTGATGCTGCGCTTTCGCCAGCCACGCCAGCGCAACAGATGGCGCTTTACGCAGCGCTCAAGGGCGCCTTCATCGGAACTGAACTGGAAGATGGTCTGCGCCGCAACTGGTTCGACGAATTCAAGCCAAGCTATTGCACTAACGCCGTTAACTGCGGCGAACGCTTCTACCTTCTGCAAAGCGACGGTTCGGTGTATTCCTGTGTGCGCGGGCAGGGTCTTGAGGAGTTCCATTACGGCAACATTTTTACCGACCGTATCGATGACATCCTCGCCAACGGCGCGCGCAAAATCGAACGCATTCATCAGGCGCACGGTTTCGATGACAATTGCCAGCGCTGTGACCACCTTGGTTTGTGTCATACCGGCTGTCCGGTGGTCAAACATCAGAATGCCAGCGGCCACTCGTACACCTGCACTCTGCAGAAGGCCATCTATGCCGACAATCCACGTTCTTTCCCTGCGGCCTCGCCGGATGAGCAGCGCGAAGACATTCGGCAATATCGCCTCAACATGCATCCGAATCTCGCTTTTGCGCAGCCTGCTGTCGCGCCGCCCGCCAGCATTCGCCTGCCTAGCGACTTGGCCGAGGATAAAAACACCCTACAGGCCATGATCGGCGTCGACCCGGTGCTTCAGGCGCTCTATAGCGATACCGCCTTTGTGCTCGAAGTGCGGGATGAGCTCGTGCCGCTTAGCTCACAACTGCTCAAGGACCGCGCCACCTGGTACACATTGGTGCCCGGTGACCGACTCGTGCTGCATACTCGGCGCAGCCTGTTTGACGCCAACTGCCCTGAATTTTTGCGCAACACGCTGTACCTGCAACTACTGCGTGACACGTCGGTTGTTTATGGCGACGAACAGCGCGCCAAGCAGGAGCACGTGTTTACGTACCAGCGTTTTGCCAGTTGTTTGCAGGCGAGTAACCGCCTGGGGGCCGACTACTTGATGCTCGATCTCGCCGGCCTGATCGAGCTGCACCGCGAGCATTACCGCCGGGGCGTGCGCAATAACCTCTTCTTCACCACGCTGTCCCTGCGCGAGTACCATTACCAAAAGCAAAAAAACAACGCCTTCTACCACATCCAGGCCATCAATCTGCCGTTCCAGAATTTTGAATTCAACTACTTGCCTTGAACCGGGAGAATCGCCTTGAGCACGCCGGAGCTTGAACGAACCGCCTACACCGTCGAATGCTTTCTCAACGCATTGCGCCTAAATGACGGTCCCGAACGCACCGCCACCGAAGAATGGCTGGTGCGCTGGCTGGCTGGGAAAAGTCACAGACAGGACGATTGCGTGATCTACAGCAAATCGATGATCGATTGTTACAGCGGCGGCAAGGCGGTGAAAAGCTTTGCCGTGCCCGAAGTGACGCAGCACCGCACTCTCTGGTGCGATGGCAGCAAGCTCTCGGTGATCGATGGCGCAGAATTCCTGAGTACCGGCAAACTGGTCATGCTCGGCACGTCCGGATTGATCCTGACCCTGCCCGGAACGGCTACCGCCAGTGTTTCCGCGAGGAAGAAGCAAAACGATGGCGGAGGAAATTCGAACAATAACAATAATAACAACAACAATAACAACAACAATAACAACGGCTAAGCATCTGTAAGTCATGTCAGGCGTTTGCCAAGTCGCAGCAAGAACTACAGGACGTAGAGTGCAATGGCGATGTAGTGGGCTAGGCTGCCGCCAATGACAAACAAATGCCAGATGCCATGCCAGTGCCTGAAGCGGCTATCGAAGGCATAGAACACAATGCCGATGGTGTATAGTGCGCCGCCGCTGGCTAGCCAGATGAAGCCGGCAGTCTCAAGATGGTCGAGCAGCGGCTTGACGGCGACGATAATGACCCAGCCCATGACGGCGTAGATGATCAGTGACATGACTCTGGCTTCGGAGCGTGGCTTCATTTCCTGCAGAATGCCAACAACAGCCAGTCCCCATACCACACCGAACAGTGACCAGCCCCACGGGCCGCGCAGAGTAACCAAGCAGAAGGGGGTATAGGTGCCGGCAATCAGCAGGTAGATCGATAAGTGGTCGAGCTTGCGCAGGATAACCTTGGCGCGTCCACGCACGCTGTGATAGAGCGTCGAGGTGCTGTAGAGGAGGATCAGCGTGGCGCCGAAGATGGAGACGCTGACGACCCGCCACGGATCGCCCGTCGTCGTCGCCATGACGACCAGAAGGCCAACTCCGGCAAGCGAGAGCAGGGTGCCGACAAGATGGGTCCAGGCATTGAATCGTTCTCCGTGATACATATTTCCAGCCTTTCGTTCAGGATCAATAAGGTACCTGTCCACGCGCTAGAATGCGATGATTGAAGCCGTACGAATATTTCTGATCCGTATCCTCATGATTCTTGCACAAGTAAGCGCCACACAAAACGCGCCAGCCTATGGCCTGTTCCCGGCCGACGATTTTCGAGTGACGACCGGTGCGTGTGGCGATTGTGCCACCATCCCGCAGGCGCTGTGGTTCTTCAAAAATGAGACCATTGCTGTCCCCCGCGTCGGACACCCCATTGCCGGATATGATCCCCAGTTGCGCGCCATAGTAGATCTGCAGCGCTGGAATGCGCTGACCCCTCCCGGGTCAGCGCGGGATTATCCAGCGCTGGTGTGGGTTGGCTCGCCACAGGTGATAGAGCGGGCCTGGCTCGACCCCCGAGGCGAGCAGTTAAAGACAGTCAGAGAGGTGAGCGGCTTTGCTTTGGTGCCACGGCTTGCTGCCAATCGGGCCTATTACAACGCCGACAGCACCGCCTTTTTCAGTCGGCGCGAACTGCGCTTGCGCGGGCAAAAGGTAACAAGCCAAAAAGCAAACCAGGAAGAAAATTCGTTTGTCGCACGCAGCATCTGGCCCTCTGATTTCCGGCTTGATCCGCAGGCGCCGCTACGGCCTATCGCGGCCAGACCACAAGCCATCCGCGAGTTCGTTCGCAGCGAGCCGAGCGGCGGTGCACAGAGCGCTTTTGCAACGCAACTATTGTGGCAACGCGATCCGGCGGCGGCCGCGCGACGTGCCGGCCGGCCGTTGATTGGCATCCTACTCAATGGCGCACAGGGTGACGACGATGAAGCGCACGGTGGTCATTTTGGCCTGCTCACCGGACGTGTTGGCGAGCAGGGGCAGATGCACGATTGGCTGATTGCCAATTACTACGCCCTCGATTCGGAAAGCGAGAAAGGTATCATCGCTGCCATGCTGCCGCTCGATAGCTACCTTGCCGACCTCAATAGCGGGCAGGCCTGGTATCGGCCGTCCTATATGCTGGTGGCGACCCTGCGTGCTGAGCGCACGGCGGTACACCTGGGTTCGGCGCTGGCCAGGGTGTTCAACCAGTTCTACCGGCACCAGTTTGTGTATCAGCATGCCGCTGCCAATTGCACGGGAATAAGTGTTTCGACGCTGCGCACCATTGGCTGGCAGGTTCCGGTGTTGGGTCCTGTCAGTTGGTGGAAGGCGATTGCTGGGCTGCCTGTGTTTGCCGTGACGACCGGCAGCCTGACCAAGGGCAAGGCCATGTTTGATTATTTAACCGAAGATCAGACACGACTCCTTCCGGCGCTGGCCTTTGAACAGGCCAGCGCCGATTTGTTGCAACTGGTCAGTGGCGAGGCCACGCGCGCACTGACGCCTTACGAAGAACTGCTCAGGCAGGACGTCGAGGAAATCCTGCTGGTCCGCATTCCGCAATTGCCATCGAGCCGCGCCTGGGGCAGCTATCCGGTGGCGGGTATCGATGAATACCATAGCCGCGTGCCGCAAGACCCGGCCAAACAGCAGCTTGTTCCCGTGGGCCCGCGTCCCTTCCCGGCGAACCTCAAGGATCCGACGTCGCCAAGATTTAAGCCTTTGCGCTCAGATTATGCAGTAGCGGGCTACGCTACGGGTTTGCTGGTGCTCGGTGGATTCGTCTTACGCCTCCTGTGGCGCCGGCGCAGCGCAGGGCTCAAACCAGTGTCGAAGCAGCGCGATGAGTGAACTTTTCGGTTGGCTCTCCGGCCTGATCGGCCTCCACTGGAAAATGCTCGATGCCCTGCTGGTCGCGGTCGGGCTGGTCATTTACGTCGCCGCCTCGCACACCCTGCATCAACGTCGCCATCCGTCGGCGGCGATTGCCTGGGTAATGGGCATTCTTCTGGTTCCCTATGTCACCTTGCCGCTCTATCTCGCCTTTGGCAGTCGCAAGGTCGTGGCCCCCCGTCCGGCACAAGGTGCGCGGCGGATGCGCGCCAATGCGGCCAATACCCCGGCCGCGCGTGCGCAGCAGTTGGGAGCGGCAATGGGGCTGCCTGATCCAGCGGTCTATAGCGAGTTGGGAATTCATGACGATGGCAGGCAGGCGCTAGTCGCGCTGCGGCGAATTATTCTCGGCGCCAGCCAAACGCTGGAGGTATCGACCTTCGTTTTCGGACGCGATGTGCTGGGCGACGAAATTGCCGAAAAACTAAAGCAGAAAGCGCGGGCAGGGGTCAGAGTACGACTGCTGATTGACGGCATCGGTGTTTATCTGGGCGGTTATCCCGACCTCAAGGGTTTTGCCGAAGCCGGCGTCGAGGTGCTACGTTTCGTCCCGCCGTTTCGCTCGACCAAGCGCGGCCGTACCAATCTGCGCAACCACCGCAAGATGGTCATCGCCGATGGCCGGCATTTATGGTGTGGCGGGCGCAATTTGTCGGCCGAATACTTTGAGGGTGATCCACGTCCAATTCTTGGCAGCACGCCCTGGCTCGACCTGAGCTTTGATCTGGATGGAGAGCTTGCTGGACAGGCGCAGCAGCAATTCGAGCAGGACTGGGCCTTTGCCTCCGAGCGTCCGACGCCTGCGCCAAAGATTTCTGAAACGCCGGCACCCGATGTGAAAACACTGGCGCAACTAGTGGCTAGCGGCCCTGATCAACCCGACGACACCATTTTTACCTTGCTCATTTCAGGCTGTTTTACCTCGCAGCAGCGCATCCTGGCGGTGACGCCTTATTTCGTTCCCGACACGGCCTTGATCACGGCATTGTCGCTGGCTGCCCGTCGCGGCATCGAGGTCGATCTGGTCTTGCCCGCGCGCTCCAACCATCGGCTGGCGGATTTCGCGCGCCACCGCGCCATGCGTGATCTGGTCGCTGCCGGCGCCAGAATCTGGCTGCATCCACACATGATTCACGCCAAGGCGGTGCTGATCGACGACGATTTTTCCCTCGTCGGATCAGCCAATCTCGACGGGCGCAGCTTGTTCCTCAACTACGAAATGATGATCGCTTTCTACGATCACAAGGCGGTACACGGGTTCTCCTCATGGGTTGAGGCGCGGCGTCAGGAGTGCGCGCCCTATGTCGTGCGCACTCCAGGGATGGCGCGCGAGCTGGCCGAGGGCCTGCTCCTGTGGCTGGCATTTCAACTCTGACTGCAATGGCACTACCATAAGCCGAAAGCATCGCCGAAACATCACTCCGGCCATCGCAAGCGACCGTCACACCGGCGCAAACCGATGTCCAGAATAGCGCTCCGATGCTGGATCCCGGGCTCTGCACTTCCTTCGGTCGCTTGCGCCGGGACGACGCGCCACTCTGCGTTGTTCTTGCAACCACTCGTTGTGAAAAGGAAATGACCTTGTTGTTCAGCCCCTCGATGCCGCCGCTGGACTTTAAAAGTACAAAATTGCAAGCAAAGCCGCCAGCAACACGACGATAAGGCCGAGCAGTCGGTTTTGCCGATGCTGCGCGGCAAGCAACGCATTTAAGACTGGAGCCAGATCGGGGGCGGGTTCGCGTGTTAGCGCCTGATGCACCAGGCGTGGCAATTGCGGAACGATGCGCGCCCAGTTCGGCGCTTCCTGTTTTAGTCCACGTATCATGCCCCGTCGGCCAAGTTGTTCGCTCATCCAGCGTTCGAGGAAGGGCTTGGCGGTCGTCCACAGATCGAGGTTGGGGTCGAGCTGCCGTCCTAGTCCTTCGATATTGAGCAAGGTCTTTTGCAGCATGACGAGCTGCGGCTGGATCTCGATGTTGAAACGGCGCGAGGTTTGGAACAGACGCAGCAGCGCGCGGCCGAAGGAAATTTCATGCAGCGGCCGGTCGAAGATTGGCTCGCAAACAGCGCGAATAGACGCTTCGAACTCATCAACACGGGTATCGGCGGGGGCCCAGCCGGCCTCGATGTGCGCCAGTGCCACGCGCTTGTAATCACGCTGGAAGAAGGCCAGAAAGTTTTGCGCGAGGTAATTCTTGTCGACGTCGGTCAGTGTGCCAACGATACCAAAATCGAGGGCGATATATTTGCCGTGGTGCTCTTCGTCGGTGGCGACAAAGATGTTGCCTGGGTGCATATCGGCATGGAAGAAACCATCACGAAACACCTGCGTGAAGAAAATCTCGACGCCGGCGCGCGATAGCGTCGAAAGGTCGATCCCGGCGGCAAGCAGCACTTCGCGCTGGCTGATCGGGATGCCGCGCATGCGTTCCATGACCATCACCGTCGTCGTGCAGTGATCCCAAAAAACACCAGGCACCAGCAGCAGTTTCGAAGCGGTGAAGTTGCGGCGCAGTTGCGAACAGTTGGCGGCCTCGCGCATCAGGTCAAGTTCGTCGTAGAGGTACTTGGCGAACTCGGCAACGACCTCACGTGGCTTCAGGCGTTTGCCGTCGGACCAAATCTTCTCGAGCAGCCCGGCCAGCGTGTCGAGCAGGGCCAGATCGTGGGCGATGACCTCGCGCATGTTCGGGCGCAGGATCTTGACCGCCACCTCGTTGCCGCCGTCTTCAGCCTTGAGCCTGGCAAAATGCACCTGCGCGACAGAGGCGCTGGCTACTGGCGTCGCGTCAAACTCGGCGAACACCGTACTTGCCGGCCGGCCATATGCCGCTTCCACCTGCGCTAGCACCAGCTCGGACGAGAAGGGCGGAACCTGATCCTGCAACTTGGCCAGTTCGTCGGCGATATCCAGCGGCAGCAGATCCCGGCGCGTCGACATGACCTGCCCGAATTTGACAAAGATCGGCCCCAGCGCCTCCAACGCCAGCCGCAGACGTACAGCGCGGGGAGTATCGAAGCGCCGCCAGAAATGAAAAATGCGTGACAGCGCCGCCAGATGGCCGCTCGGCTCGTGTTCGAAAATCATTTCGTCGATGCCGAAACGGCTGGCGACGCTAAGGATTTTGGCGAGACGGAAAATGCGCATGAGGCGGCTTAAGGCTGGACCTGATCGATTACCAGCTTGACGTTCTTGCTGCCGGGTTTGACGGCCTTGATACTGCCGAAGAGGTCGCCGCTCGACGTTTGCGCTTTGCCGGCTTTGGCCACCCGTGCTTCGAGGCTGACCGTAGCGAACTCGGAAATCTTCCGGCCACCTGGCAAGGCCATCGCGTCGTCAAAACGAAATTCAAACGGCAGATCGGCGACTTGCATCCGCATGACGGCGAGCGGCATGCGTGAACCTTCCGCAGCGCGGGCAAAGACAAAGAGCAGGTCGTCGGGCCTGGCTTGGGAAGCGATCTTGCCACTGAGTGTCACCTCGCCGCTAATCGCTTCAGAGCTGACTGCGGCTTTGCTGGCCGTCGGCTCCTGGCCCGCTTTCCCGAGCACTTTTCCATCTTTTCGTGCGACGATTTCGCGCGCCTTATTCACCGCGGCCTCCATTGATTGCGCTTCTTCCGAAGCTGGATCGAGTTGCCGTAGCAGACGTCCCCAGTAATCGGCAACGGCGGGGAAATCATTGCGATCGGTCGCCGCCGCACCCGCCAGGAACAGGGCCTGTGGTTCGTCCGGGTCGAGCTTCAGGGCACGGGCAATCAGTTCGCGCGGTTTGCCCTCGAAACTGCCACCGTTGACCTGCGCCAGCACCTCGGCGTAATCGGCTAGCAGCATGGGGTCGGCATCGACCAGTGCACCACCATGGCTATACGCCTCGACCGACTCAATATAACGGCCCAATGCCTTATAGGAGCGCGCCAGCATGACCCAGCCCTTATTGTCATCCGGCGTCTTCTTGAGCCGGTCAGCCAGTTTGACCAGCATCTCTTCGATCTGCTGCGGGCTCACCCGCGCTTGGGTGCGTAGCGGTTCAAGCGCTTCCGGTTTGCCGAGCAGCGCATAGCCGGTGCTTGCCGCCAGCGGGATGGCGACGAGCAGGGCCAGCGCGGTTTTGCGCCCGCCGGTTCGTGCTTGCAGCGGGGTCTCGGGCTGGACTTCTTCGAGCAGGCGGCGCTGCAATTCACTGCGCGCCTGCTCGAAATCAGCTTCGGCAAGCGCACCCTCTGTGCGGTCGCGTTCGAGTTCGCTTAGTTGATCACGAAAGATCTCCAGATTGGCTTCGCGCCGGTCGACCGCACTTGCCAGCCTGGGTGCCCGCCACAGCGGCGGCAGCATGATGGCCAGGACGACGAGAACAAGCAGTGCGGCAGCGAGAATGAATGCAGTCTGGGGCGTCATTGTTGCGGCTCTTTAAGGTTGGAGCAGGCGGTCGGCCTGTTGTTGTTCTTCAGTGGAAAGCGGCGAGTCCGTGATGGCCTTATTGCGGCGGCGCAGATAGAGCACCAGCCCGGCGAGGCCGCCGGCGAAGAGTAACGGCGGACCAAACCACAACAGCAGGGTCGTCCCCTTGAGCGGCGGCCGGTAGCGAACGAAATCGCCGTAGCGGCTGACCATGAAATCCATGATTTCACTGTCGCTCTTGCCCTCCTTGATCAGCGTACGAATTTCGCGCCGCAGGTCGTTGGCGAGTTCCGCATGCGACCCGGAGAGCGACTCGTTCTGGCAGACCAGGCAGCGCAGTTCGGAGGAAATCTCAACCAGCCGCTTTTCGGTGACTTCATCTTGCGCCAGTGGCGCAGCTTCTTTGGCCTGCAAGGTCAGTGAGGCAAGCGCCAGCAGCAGTACCGTCAGCCAGACTTTCATTTTGACAACTCCGCAACTAGCGGCAGGATCTTGCCGGAGAATACATCGGGGCTGATCGGGCCGGTATGTTTCATGCGGATAATACCTGCCTTGTCGATGATGTAGGTTTCAGGAACGCCGTAAACGCCGTAGTCGATGCCGACGCGGCCATCAAGATCGAGCACCGACAGGGTGTAGGGATTGCCATGTTTGCGCAGCCAGGCGTTCGAACGCTCAAGCGCCAACTGCCGTTCGGCTAGCGCGCTGAGCTTCTCCGCGTCGATACCACCATCGCCGCGAACTTCCTTGTAGTTCAGACCAATTAGCGTCACCGCCCGGCTTTTCGCCATGTCGACCAGCACCGGGTGCTCCTGCCGGCAGGAGACGCACCAGGTGGACCACACGTTGAGCAGCCACACCTTGCCCAGCATGTCTTTTGGCGAGAAGTTCTGCTCCGGCGCATCCAGCCGGGCCAGCGAGAACAGCGGCGCCGGCTTGCCGACCAGCGGCGAGGGCACATCGCGCGGATTGAGGTTAAGCCCCACCGCAAGCAGGGCAACGAGAACAACAAAGCCGATCAGCGGCCAGAGAAAACGGTTCATTTTGAAAAGCTCAGTGATTCATCGCAAAGGCGCAAAGAACGCAAAGTTCCGCAAAGAAAATCAAGGGAGGGTAAACAAATCGAAAGCCTAGGTTACTTTGCGTTCTTCGCGCCTTTGCGGTGAGGTTTTTCGGTTAAGGCTAATCCTTACGCTTGCTGCGCCGGCGGCACAGCAACACTTGCCGCCACGCGCGACCTGCTGCGATAGCGGCGGTCGGTCATGGCCAGCAGGCCGCCGATCGCCATCAGCACGCAGCCGCCCCAGATCCAGTCTACAAAGGGCTTGTAATAGACACGTACAGCCCAGGCGGCAAACGGCTTGGTTTTGTCGATCGGCTCGCCGAGCGACACATAGACGTCGCGTAGCAGGCCAGTGTCGATCGCCGCTTCGGTCATCGGCATCGAAGAGGAAACGTAATTGCGCTTCTCCGGGTTCATTTTGCGCAGCACTTGTCCGCTTTTGAGCAGATCGATGTCGCCAACCAGTGCCGTGTAATTTGGCCCCTTCTCCTGGCGAACGCCATTGAACCTGAAGGTATAGCCGCCGACGTCAACGGTGTCGCCAAGCTCCATCATCACGTCTTTTTCGGCCTGATAGCCATTGACCATCGTCACCCCAACGACAAAAACGGCGATGCCGACGTGCGCCGTATGCATGCCAAAAAAACTGCGGGGCTGTTTGCGCGCTGCCGCCAGGAAAGATTGGCCGGCACGTGTTGATTGCACGCGCTGGAAAAAGTTAAGCGACCCGGAGAGGACGATCCACGCTGCCAGCAGCAGGCTGAGGGCGACCAGCGGTTTCCAGGCGCCGAAGAAGAAGGGCGCCAGCAGGCCGACCCCGGCCGCCACCAGAAAGGCCCAGCGCAGGGTGCGCGCCAGTTCGCCGGCGCTCGCCTGCTTCCAGCGCGCAAAGGGCGCCACGCCCATCAGAAACAGCGCCGGGATGAACAGCGGAGCGAACACCGAATCGAAGTAAGGCGGGCCGACCGACAGCTTGCCGGCGCCGAGGGCGTCGATGAGCAGTGGATAAAGCGTGCCGAGCAGAACCGAAGCACAGGCGACGACCAGCAGCACATTGTTGGTAAGCAGCAGGGATTCGCGCGAGAGCGGTGCAAAGCGACCACCCAGACCAACCTTGGGCGCGCGCCAGGCAAAGAGGGCGAGCGAACTGCCAATCACGGCGACGAGAAAGACGAGAATGAAAATGCCACGGCGCGGATCGGTGGCAAAAGCATGCACCGAAGTCAGCACACCGGAGCGTACCAGGAAGGTGCCGAGCAGAGACAGCGAGAAGGCGGAAATGGCCAGTAGTACCGTCCAGTTCTTGAAACTGCCGCGTTTTTCCGTCACCGCCAGCGAGTGCACCAGCGCTGTGCCGACTAGCCACGGCATGAAGGACGCGTTCTCCACCGGGTCCCAGAACCACCAGCCGCCCCAGCCGAGCTCGTAGTAGGCCCACCAGGAGCCGAGCGCGATGCCGAGCGTCAGGAAAATCCAGGCCGCCGTGGTCCACGGACGCGACCAGCGTGCCCAGGCGGCATCAAGCTGGCCGGAGAGCAACGCGGTTACGGCAAAGGCATAGGCCACCGAGAAGCCGACATAGCCCATGTAGAGCATCGGCGGATGGATGATCAGTCCCGGATCCTGCAGCAGCGGGTTGAGGTCACGCCCTTCTTCGGCAGCGGGCAACAGACGCTCGAAAGGGTTGGAAGTCATCAGGATAAACAGCAGAAAACCGGCCGCCACCAGGGCCAGAACGCCGAGTACACGGGCGACCATGTAGTCTGGCAGTTGTTTCGAGAAGAGCGCCACCGCTAGCGTCCACATCACCAGCATCATGACCCACAGTAGCAGCGAGCCCTCATGACCGCCCCACACGGCGGCCACGCGGTACGGCAGCGGCAGCAGGGTGTTCGAATGCTGCGCCACATAGACCACCGAAAAATCGTTTTGCACAAAGGCAGCGGTCAGGCAGCCAAAAGCCACGGCGATCAGCAGGGCCTGCGCCATAGCTGCCGGACGCGCCACGGCGATCCATCCGGGTCGCCGCTGGTGGGCGCCGATCAGCGGAAGAATGCCTTGGACGAGCGCCACGCATAGCGCGACGATGAGAGCAAAGTGTCCAATTTCGGGAATCATAGGGTCCTTTATTGCTGCTTAAATGTCTTGGCTGCGGCTGCGCTGGCAGCCTTGGTGGCCGCCGCACGCTCGTGCGCATCGCCAACGGCCTTGGCTGCTTCCGGGGGCATGTAGTTCTCGTCGTGCTTGGCGAGAACCTCGCTGGCGATGAAGATGCCGTCGTCGCGCAGCCTGCCCTGGGCGACCGCGCCTTTGCCTTCCTTGAACAGGTCGGGCAGGATTCCCGTGTAGGCGACGGTCATGTCATTCTCGGTATCGGTCATGACGAAACGCAGGGTAACGCCATCGGGCTCACGCTTGATCGAGCCTTCCCTGACCATGCCGCCGATGCGGAAAGACTTGCCCTTGGGCGCCTCGCCGGCGACCACCTGAGTCGGCGAAAAGAAGAACACCAGATTGCTCTGGAAGGCGTTGAGCACCAAGGCAACGACCAGGCCGAGAATGACCAGGCCGCCGATGATCAGCGCGATGCGCTTGTGACGTGATTTCAATCTTTACCCTTGGGATAATGTGCGGCGATCGGCACGCAACTGGCGTTTGAGCCGCGCGACAAGGCTCTTGTGACCCCGAATCAGTAGTACCGGTTCCACGATCATCGCGATCATCATGACGCCGACCGAACCCCAGACATAGACGCCGTGGTTACCCATGGCCAGAAATTCGGAAAAACTGTTCCAGAACATGCACTACTCCTTGCTGCTCAACTCGATGCGCACCCATTCCGTATGCCGCTCACGTTCCAGGATGATCGTCCGTACCCGCATCAGCGCTACGGCGATGGCGTACATCCAGCAGGCCAGTGCGCAGAGCAGCATGCCCCAGAGCATGATCATCGCCATCGACGGCGATTTGGTCAGGCTGACCGACGACCCCTGGTGCAGGGTGTTCCACCACTTGACCGAAAAATAGATGATCGGCACATTGACCACGCCGACCAGCGCTAGGATTGCGCCGGCACGGTCGGCGCGGCGCGGATCGTCAATCGCCGACTGCAGGGCGATGAAGCCGACGTAGAGAAAAAGCAGGATCAGTTCCGAGGTCAGCCGCGCATCCCACACCCACCAGGCGCCCCACATCGGCTTGCCCCACAGCGCGCCGGTCCACAGCGAGAGGAAGGCGAAGAGCGCGCCGGTTGGCGCTAGTGCCGTAGCCATCATTCCCGACAGGCGGAAGTTGAAGGCCAAGCCAAGCCCAGCCCAAAAAGCCATCACCAGATAGATGAACATCGACATCCACGACGCAGGAACATGCAGGAAGATGATACGGTAGCCTTCCCCCTGCTGCGCGTCGGTCGGCGCCACCAGAAAGCCGACATAGAGGCCGGCAATGCCGAAAACGGCAGCGGCCGCCCAGAACCACGGCATCATCCGTCCGGCGAGCGGATAAAAAGCCTGCGGGCTGGCAAATTTGAACCAGTTGATCAATCGTTTATCCATTAGAAAAATGAAACCTCTTTTAACGCAGAGAGCGCAGAGACGCAGAGAACGCAAAGGTTTCCGAGAGTAACGCTACTCACCCAGCGCGTAAATGCCGAATTTCTCTGCGGCCTCTGCGTCTCTGCGCTCTCTGCGTTGAAAGTGTTTAAGTCTTTACTTCCATCACTCCAAAGCAATCCGTAAAGCGGCCGCTGTCGGCCATGGGGCGAAAAACACGCCGCCCAGCGTTAGTGCGGCGAGCAGGGACAAATGGGCTTGCGCGCCGAGTCCGGTGACTGTTGCATCAACGGCCCCCGCGCCAAAAATAAGAACCGGAATATACAGGGGAAGGACCAGCAGCGACAGTAGCACGCCGCCACCGCGGACGCCCAGAGTCAGTGCGGCGCCGATGGCGCCAATGCCGGACAGCGCCGGCGTACCGATCAGCAGCGAGCAGGCGAGTACCCACAGCGCGTCGTTTGAAAGGTCGAATTGCAGGCCCAATACCGGCGCCAGCAACGCCAGCGGCAAGCCCGAAACCAGCCAGTGGGCGAGCACCTTGCCAAGGACGATCAGGCCCAGCGGTTGTGGCGCCAACGCCAGTTGCTCCAGGGTGCCATCGCGCTGGTCGTCGGCAAAGAGGCGCGGCAGTGAAAGCATGGTGGCCAGCAATGCGGCCACCCATAGCACGCCGGGCGCCAGCTTGCGCAGCAGTTCCGGCTCGGGGCCGACGCCGAGCGGAAACAGGCTGACGACAATGATGAAAAAAAACAGCGCCGAAACAATGTCCGTCCGCCGACGCATGGCTAGGCGAAGATCGCGGCTGATGATGGCACGGACAAGTTTCAGCATCCCGTTAGCCCAGTCGCAGTTCACGCACCGTGCCGGCGGTGATGTTGACCGCCTGGTGCGTGGTCAATACCGTCAGCCCGCCACGCTGTAAGTGGGCGCCAATCAAACCGGCGACCAGCTCGATCGCCGCCGGGTCAAGCGCTACGTAAGGCTCATCAAGCACCCACAGCGCGCGCCGTTCATTGACCAGCCGAGCCAATGCCACCCGGCGTTTTTGACCCTGCGAAAGGTAACGACAGGCCAAATCCTCGCGGCCAGCCAGACCAAGCATTTCCAGTGCGTCGAGCGCGGCGCCCTCAACGAGCGCTTCGTCAGCCAGCCGGGCGGACGCCAGCAGATTTTCCAGCGGCGTCAGTTCTTCCTTAATGGCGTTGTGGTGCCCTAAATAGCACAACTCTTGGCGATAGTCCTCGCCGAGTTTGCCAATCAACTCGCCGCGCCAGCGAATTTCGCCATCTGTCACTGGTGAAAGGCCACAGAGAATGCGCAACAGGCTTGTTTTCCCGCAACCATTCCTACCCTGCAAATAGAGCATCTCGCCGCCGCTCAGCCGGAAACCGACGCCGGCAAAAAGGCGACGTTCACCACGAACGCATTCAAGACCGGAGACTTCAAGCATGCAGGAGTATCTGAAAGTAAGGGCAGGGCCGCTATTGTGCAGTCGCGAGTTTAGCTGTGGATTGACGGGAGTCAAATAAAATGAAGCAAATGGCGCTGGTGACGGGTGCTATGATGCCAGGCTCAAGACGGGCTGAGTATGGCGCTATGGGTTTTTGCTGACCGATTTTTCCATCCGGAGCCTGGAATATGGAGAGCGGTTTGGTGTTTCGATCAATTGGCCTGAAGGCCCGCCTGCGGCAGATTCCGTCGGTGAAGGCGCTGCTCTTGCTGTCATTGGCCATGATTCTGGCGACGGTAATCTCGGCCACTGCCTTGCTTCTGGATCTGCGCCAGAAGGAACTGGCGCACGCCCAGGGCGAAATCGTCAGCCTGACCCGAATTCTCTCCGAGCAGACGACACGCACTTTCGAGAGCGTAGCCATGACCATGCGTGGCGCCCGAGAACGAATTTCCGATGACATTGGTCGCCGTTTCGAGCTCGACAGCCGCCCTATCCATTTGCTGCTGCAAGCGCGTATTGCCGGGCTGCCGCAGGTGACATCGTTGTTCCTGGTCGATAGCCAGGGTCTGGGCGTCAATTCATCACGCCCGGATTTCACCCGGCGCTTGTCCGTGGTCGACCGGGAATTTTTCAGCCATTTCGTCGCCGGTGGCAACGACGAGATTTTCATCAGTCGACCGGAAAAAGCGCGAGTCGATGGTCAGTGGACCTATTACGTCAGCATGCGCCTGCTTGATGCTGATGAACAGTTCCGTGGCGTGCTGGTGGCAGCGATCAACATCGACTATTTCGAGTCGCTGTACGACAGCATAGGCCTGGATTTTGTCAGCCGCATCCTGCTGCTCAATCGTGACGGGGTTTTCCTGGCCGGCAAGCCGCATGACGAAATGCTTTTCGGCAAAAGCATCGGGAACTCGGCGACGCTGGTGAAATTGCAGGAGCAGCAGGTGGCTGGGGTGGTTGTTGTCAGTGAAGAGTCGGTTGCGGGGAGGCAATTTGTCGCCTACCGCCAGGTCGCCAATTATCCGCTGGTGGTTGGTGCGGCAGTCACTGAAGACGATGCCCTGACGCCCTGGCGTCAGGTCATGCGACCGATTGTTGCTGGCGTCGTTCTGGTCGTTCTTTTCGTCGTACTGGTGACTTTCCTTATGGCGCGCAATCTCCTGCGCAAAGGGGTGCTCGAATCTGCGTTGAAGGACAGTGACGCGCAGTTGCGGCACATGATTCAATCGGCCAGGGACGCTATCGTGACGGTGAATTCCGCGAAGTGCGTCGTTTTTTTTAATGCTGCGGCCGAGCATATGTTCGGCGTTCGTGCCGAGGAAGCGATCGGCAGTGATATCGATGAGCTCTTGGCGCGCTACCTAAGCCAGGCACAACTGGCGAATCTGCTGCGCTTCCTGGACGAAGGCTGGCGCTCGCCAGACGGCAGAATTCTGCTTGGCATCATCGAATCACTGCGTGACGAGCAGGAGTTTCCGGTCGAATTGAGCCTGTCGACCACTACTTTTCGGGGAAAAACTCTGCTTACCGCAGTTTTCCGGGACTTGACCGAACGCCAGCGCGCTGAACGCGAATTGCTTGAAACCAATCGCCAACTGCAGGAACTGTCGGCCTCGCTGCAAAGTGTTCGCGAGGAAGAGCGGACGGGAATAGCCCGGGAATTGCACGACGAACTGGGCCAGATGCTGACCGGCATTCGAATGGAGGTGTCCTGGCTGGGCGGGCGCCTGGTGGACGGGCAGCAGGCGCTGGCGGACAAGGTCACTGCCATTAAGGGGCAGATCGACCAGACCATTGCCTCGGTTCGTCGCATGTCATCCGAACTGCGGCCGCTGGTGCTCGACGATCTTGGCTTTGCCGCTGCCGCGGGCTGGTATGTCGATCAGTTTTCGGCGCGTACCGGCTTGCCGGTAGAGCTGGTTCTCCCGGCCGACGATTCGCAACACGATGATACAGTGGCCACGGCATTGTTCCGCGTGCTGCAAGAATCGCTGACCAACGTCGCACGCCATGCTCGGGCGACCAGGGTCAAGGTCCGGCTCGATTTTCAGGGCGTGCAATGGGCTTTGTCGATCCATGATGACGGGGTCGGCTTTGTGCATGATCATGGTAGGTGTGGCGATCTTGGCCTGGTCGGCATGCGTGAGCGGGCACAGATCCTCGGTGGGCAGTTCGCTGTGACGACGGCGCCCGGCGCCGGGACCCTGATCGAGGTTTTTATTCCAGCGCAGCAAAAGAGAGCCTGATGGAAAAACTGAAAGTGTTGCTGGCCGACGACCACGCCATTATCCGCGATGGACTGAAGCAGATTCTTGCCGATACGGACGATCTGGCCGTGGCCGGCGAGGCTGCCAATGGGCTGGAGGTCATGCAGCAGGTGCGCGAGAAGGATTGGGACGTGCTGGTGCTCGACATCTCCATGCCTGGGCGTAACGGCCTGGAACTGATCCACATGATCAAGAACGAAAAACCCGATCTCCCCATTCTCATTCTTAGCATGCACCACGAAGAACAGTATGCTATCCGTGCCTTCCAGGCCGGAGCCATGGGCTATCTGACCAAGGAAAGCGATGGTGAGCTACTGGTTGCTGCCATCCGGCAGGTGGTCAAGGGCGGCGTCTATATCAGTGATAAGGTCGCCGAACTCATGGTTCGCGGCATCCGACCGGCCACTGTCGCCCTGCCGCACAACCTCCTGTCCGACCGCGAGTATCAGGTTTTCAATCTGCTGGTTCTCGGGCGCGGGCTGACTGAAATTGGTGTCGAACTTTCTCTGAGCGTCAAAACCATCAGTACGCACAAAACACACATCTTGCAAAAGATGAATTTGGCGAACACCGTCGATCTGATTCGCTACGCCATTACCCACGGGTTGGCTGCTCCATCCGATTTTTGAGCGCCAACAGGCGGAAACAAAGCGACGTAGGAATTTTCCTATGCCGCTTTTAATCCTGGCGCTGATATCAAGGCTATTTACGTTTCTTTACACTCTCGACCCTAGGACGAGTACCAAAGGCATAGCGAGTGGACGACGTGCCAGCCGTCCTGCCAATCCAGGGATTGAGTGAATCGGGGGAAATGCAATGAAGTGTTTACGCCAGTTTTTCATGTTGTCGGTCTTGCTGGGCTTGCTGGGTGCAGGTTCAGGCCTTGCCTTGGCGGCTACACCCGCCAAGCCGGCCGAGTCGCCCAAGGACCTCATTTTGAAGGGCGACGCCAAGTGCACCGGCTGCCATGACGAAGCCGACGATGCCAAGCCGACAATGCTCGACCTGCACCCGTCGGTACTGTCAATTGGCAAGACCAAACATGGTACCAAGGCCGACGGACGGACGCCGACCTGTACCGACTGCCATGGCGAGAGCGAAAAACATCTGGCGTACCGAGGCAACGATAGCCCGCCGCTGACCGATCGCGATTTCCGCAAGAAAACCAAGACCTCCGCTGCTGAGCGCAATGGTGCCTGCCTTGATTGCCACCAGGGTGGCAACCGCATTGGCTGGCAGAGCAGTGCGCACAGCACCCAGGATCTTGCCTGCACCTCTTGCCATCAAGTTCACGCCAGAAACGACAAGGTGATGGGCAAGGCAACGCAGACCGAGACCTGTTTCACCTGCCACAAGGAGCAGCGTGTCCAGATCAACAAGCCTTCGCACCACCCGGTGATAGAGGGCAAGATGACCTGCTCGTCCTGCCACAATGTGCATGGCGATAACCCGAAACAGCTCGTCAAGAACAGCACTAACGAGACCTGCTACACCTGCCACATGGAGAAGCGCGGGCCCTTCGTTCATAACCATCAGCCGGTGTCGGAAGATTGTTCAATCTGTCATCAACCCCACGGTACGAACGTGGACAATCTCCTCAAGGCGCGCTCTCCCCTGTTGTGCCAAGAATGCCACTCCCATGACAGCCATCCAGGTCAGGCTGCAACCCTGCCTAACGGTACAACCAACGGAACAGGCTTTTTGGGCACTGTGGGTCGAGGTTGCATGAGCTGTCACACGAACATTCACGGCGGCAATAGCACGGTAAATAGTGCGACTGCCGGGCGCTTCCGTCGCTAATTCGAGAGGGGGATGATTCATGAAAACCATGCTAAAAACTTTCCGGCCAACTGCCATGTCGGTTGCTCTGATGCTTGTCTTTGGGCCCGCACTGGCTGAGGAACCCAATGTCGATGAGCTGGCCAAGCCGGACAGTTCCATCTCGGTCGGTATCGGCAACTGGTCAGCAGACCGTCCTCACGAAGGCGTCTATGACGGCATGCGTGACAAGGGCGCCTATGGACTGCTCGACGCGGACATCATCAAACGCGATGACACCACCGGTACCTGGTTGAAGCTAAAGGCCACCAATCTGGGGCTGGACGCCCGTGAGATCAAAGGGGAATACCTGCGTCAGGGCGATATCGGTGGCTCCGTCGAGTATAACAAGACGCCACGTGACAACCCCTATACGGTCAACACAGGCTTGCAGGGAATCGGAACAACAAATGTGACCGTTGGTACCAATCTAGGGTCGTTCGCCAAGCGTGATGTCGACCTCGGCACGACCCGTGAGTTGTTGCGTTTGGGCGGCTACAAGAATCTTCTTCCAGGGCTCGACTTTAAAATTGATTTCAAGAATGAGGACAAGAAAGGTACCCGGCTGGCAGGATGGGGGAGTGCTGCTCTATTCTCTGTTGAACCGATTGACAGCACTACCCGGCAGCTTGAAGCGATGTTGCAGTACACCGGTAAGCAACTACAGCTTTCGGGCGGATACTATGGCAGCTGGTATGACAATCACAACTCGTTGCTGCTCCAGCAGTTAAATGGCGTGACCGGAGGCACCAGCGCGAGTTTTTCCGCGACTACGCCGATGTCATTGCCGCTGAGCAATCAGGCGCATCAGATTTTTCTGGATGGTGGCTATGCATTTACGCCAACAACGCGCGGCACCTTTAAAGTAGCCTACTCGATGGCTACGCAGGACGAACATCTGCCCTCCTACGATCTCACCGGCGCCAATGCACCTTTCGTCGGTACGCCGTCACACCTGGATGGGCGAGTCGATACGACATTGGTGCAACTGGGACTGAGTTCCCGACCCATGCCCAAACTGTTGATCACCGCCAACCTTCGCTATTACGACCTGAATGACAAAACGCCATTGGCTGGATTTGTCGGGAACAATACGACGGGGGTCGCTAGTGTTTACAATACCCCGCAGTCATACACCACGACATCAGGGAAACTTGAAGCGACCTATCGTTTGCCGGAAAATTTCAGTCTGACCGGGGGCGTCGATTATTCCGGCCAGGATCGTTCACAACCGTCGGTCGGAACGGTCTATGTTCCATTCCGAACTGAAGTCAATGAAACCACTTACCGGCTTCAAGTGCGCCGTTCGCTCGCGGACAGTCTGAATGGCACTCTGGGCTATCTGCACAGCGATCGGAACGGGTCGTCTTACTTGGCTGCGAACGGCTCGAGTCCGTATTCGAACCAGATCAATCCGGTGCACATCGCTGACCGCAGCCGTGACAAATGGCGCGCTGCGTTTGATTGGGAACCTCTGGACAAGCTTTCGTTGCAATTGCGCATTGATCACTCTCAGGACACTTATCCCGAGGATGGTCGTCCCTACGGGATGAGGGACGGTAGTGCGCAACTCTACGCGGTTGACGGAAGCTATGCCTTCTCCGACAACTGGCTTCTTTCCGCCTGGTATTCCCTGGAGAGGACCAAGGCCAGAGCAGTTGGTTTCCGTCAGGCCAAGGATGGTTCGGCCGATGCGGTCAAGGATTCTCACCTGAAGGACGTAGGCGACTCTTTCGGGCTCAATTTACGCGGGAAGCTAACTGCCCGGCTCGACGCCGGTATAGGACTTGACTGGTTCCGTAGCACCAGCAGTACGGCGCAGGATCTGACGCTCTCTGGCGCTGGAGCGACCTATCCGACGGCAGCTCCCGGCACTTCGGGGCCGCTGCCGGACATTAAAAACAACCTTCTACGTCTCAAACTGGATGCAAAATACGCCATCGACAAAAGCTCGGATCTTCGTTTCGACCTGATCCACGAGCGTTGGCATACCGATGATTGGTCCTGGAATTATGGTGGTGGTTCACCATTCGCCTACTACACTGGAACGCAAACTTGTACCGGGTGTGTGGGTGCCGGCTATACCGGTGTTGTCGACGGCACCACGGTAACGTCCAACAAAACACAATCCGCCAGTTTCATCGGCATACGCTACATCTACAGGTTCCAATGAACTTTCGGAATCAAGGCAGGGCAGGCAGCGCCTGCCCTGTTTCTTTACGAGGGGACGTAATGCGTTCGCTGTTCAATAAAGTGCTCGTCGCCACGTTGCTGCACCTCGCCTTTCTTTCTGTGCCGGCGCTGGCGCAGGACAAGCCCGCAGCAGTGATCACCCCCGATCAACTGGAAAAAATCCGCATCGGCAACAACGAGTGCTTTGCCTGCCATAGCGCGGACGGAATTGCGCATCCCCCCAAACAGGGCATGGATCTCAAGCTTCTGCGCGGCCTGGTGCGTGACGCCAATGCCTTTTACGGCTCAGACCACCAGCGCCTGGCGTGCACCAAGTGCCATAACGAAGGCTACGACGAGCACCCACATGCCGCTGATGCCAAGGACATGACGACCACCTGTTCCGACTGCCATGACAAGACGGCAACCTTGGTCGGCAAACAGTTCGACAAATCGGTGCACGCCAAGAATCTTGCCGACAAATTCACTTGTGCAACCTGTCACGATCCGCACCTGATGCGCCTCGCCGCCAAACTTGGCGATCCGCAGAAAATTGTTGCCCAGGACAACCGAGTCTGTCTGAGTTGCCATGATTCAGACGATAAATTTGCCAAGTTCGCACCCGACAAGAAAATCCGTCCACGTATCGATGACCTTCACGACTGGCTGCCCAATACCCGCGCTCACTGGAAAGCAGTGCGCTGCGTCGAGTGCCACACTCCGGCTGTCGCCGCCGGCGAGCCGATTTCGCACGAAATCCTGAACAAGGACAAAGCCGAGAAGAAATGTCTCGCCTGCCACAGCGCCAATAGTTCGCTCAATACGCGTCTGTATCGTCACCTGGCCAAGGAAGAGCATCAGCGGCTCGGGTTTGCCAACAGCGTCATTCTCTCCAACTCCTATGTCCTTGGCGCGACCCGTCACCCTCTGATCGACACCCTGCTGATGATT
>NZ_JAPUVO010000090.1 GCF_029255185.1 Propionivibrio sp. | reverse complement strand
TGTGGCACACCCGGCTGCCGCTGCAAGGCATCGCCCCCGGAAAAGCACGGCCCCTACTACCAAGTGAGTTACACCCGGAAGGGAAAAAGCAGTAGTAAATTCGTCAAGAAGAAGGATTTGCCAGCGATCCGCAAACAACTTAAAAACTACGAACGCATGAAGCTTCTCATCGACCGATGGATCGAGCTGGGAACAGAACTATCCAATCTCCGACTCGCCAAAGAAACGATCTGAAGGGGGAGAACTTGTCACTCTCCAGAGAACAAAAAAACGGGGCTGATATCTTCTGCACCATCCGCTTCCATTCACAACCATGCATTACCGTGTTTACCTGGCTTTGGTTAAAAACGCTCCCCGCATTCGGCATTGCAGCTTACGGACAGAAGAACCTTATATCTACTGGATTTAGCGCTTGAAGCTTGGCACGACTGGCTCGATAGCCAGTCAGGTGGCCGCCGTACCTCAGGCGCGAACTTCTATCGTCGTTGTGGCCTGGAACGCCAACTGGTAGCGATCCAGGCTGCTGATCGAGCCGCAGACGAAGAGGATGTCGTCGGGTCGCACCAAAAAAACGTCGTCAAATTCGACAATCACTTCGCCTGCGCGCTCGACGGCAACGACTTTGGCGCCTGTTCGTTCGAGCGCCTCGCTGCGCCACGGATGCGAGCCGGCTAGGGTGCCTGCGCTCAAGCGGCTGAATTTGATACGGTTTTCGACGGCAATGATTTGTTCGTCCAGTAGATGATAGGCCAAAATCTGGCCAGCCACCTGACCAACGGAAATGGCGAAGTCAGCGCCAGAACGGTAAAGTCGGGTCGTATTCGGCGCCCGAATAACACGCACGATGAGGGGCACCCCGGGGGCGTAGTCGCGCACCACGGCAGTGGCGAACACCGATTCGCTGTCATCGCCCAAGGCCAGAATGACAGCGCTTGCCTCGCGCACGCCGGCCTGTCTGAGCGTTCCCTGTTCAAGTACGTTGCCGACGACATCGACCCCTGGCGTGCTTATCCGGTCAATCACGATGCAGTTTTCACTGGCGTCATGCAGCATTTCAATGACCTTGCGTCCAACTGAACCGTAGCCTGCCAGCACGATGGGGCCGGTGCGGCGAATCGGCATGGCCATGCGTTCGACTTTTTCCAGATTGGCGGGCGTGCCGACTACGACGAGGATTGCCCCCGATTCGATGCGGGTTTCTGGCCCCTTGGTCGTTGTGAAAACACCCGCATACCATTGGCCGATGACCGACACTCCATGTTGCTGGCGCAGATGCAGGTCACCAAGCCGCTGGCCGGCCAGAGGGCTTCCCTCGCGCACACGGAATTCGGCCATGCCGACCTTGGTGCCAAGCAGATGCATGCCTTCAGCCGGCGGACTGATGCGCGTACTGGCGCGCGAAGCTAACGCCGCACCGAGGACATGCGCTGGGGTGAACACGTCGGTGGCGCCGATTTGCAGCATCGGCGGCCGGTACAGCGGGTCGTCAGCCAACGCATAGAGCGGGCCGCTAAAACCAAATTCACGGACAATCAGCGCGCACGTCGCGTTGCCGTGATCACCGGCATTGGTGACCACCGCCTTCGCCTGTTTGACACGCATCAGTACCGATGAATCTTCGGCCAGCTTGCCAAAAACCACGTTGTAGCCACGGTCACGCAGGTTGCGCGCCAGGGTCATGTCCTCTTCAAAAATGACGAAGGGGCTGTCCGTACGATTGAATTCTTCAAGCAGGGATTCGATTGCTGGACCGTAACGGTAGAACAACACCTTGCCGGCCATCGGTGGCAGCACATGTTGTAGACGAACCTCGAACTGTTCTTCGAAGTAAGGTAGGACGAAGATCGGAAAAATCAGGAAAACCAGGAACTGCCCCATAAACTGGCCGAGAATGACGAACAATGCGACGGCCGGGTGGTTCCAGTGACTGTCGCCGCCGTAACCGGTCGTGGTGAGCGTTTCGGAGGCCCATTGGAGGCTTTGCAGAAAGGTGCGCGGGGCACCTTCCAGATGCTCCATGCCGAGCATGTAAATGGTGCCGAGAATGAGCACGGTCGCCGGAAGAATGGCCAGCAGCGCCAGCAGGCGTTTGGTCGAACGCTTGAGTTTTGACAGCATGTCGGGGGGAGCTCTGAAAATCAACAACCCGCAGTATCCTCGGCGTTCAGGGTGCGGTCAAACAGCGGAGCTTAAACCGGTAAGGTAGAATCGCCCGATGAACGATCACTATTTCATGCGCGAAGCGCTTTCGCTGGCGCGCTCTGCCGAGTGTCTCGGCGAAGTGCCGGTGGGCGCTGTGGTGGTGCGCGAGGGCGTCATCGTTGGACGTGGCTTCAACTCGCCGATCGGCGAAAGTGACCCGACCGCCCACGCCGAAATTGCTGCCCTGCGCGACGCGGCACGCCGACTGGAGAACTACCGGCTGCCTGGCTGCGAGCTCTTTGTCACGCTGGAACCCTGCGCAATGTGCGCCGGGGCCATTCTTCATTCGCGGATTTCCCGGGTGATCTACGGCGCCCGCGATCTGAAGACCGGGGTGCACGGCAGCGTCGTTGATCTGTTTGCCGTTGAACGTCTGAATCACCATACTGCAGTGGTGGGTGGTGTCCTGGCCGAGGAGTGCAGCCAGTTGCTGTCCAGTTTTTTTGCCGGTCGTCGCGCCAAACGAGAGCAATGAGCGTGCATATCCATATTTCAATCGCCCACCAGACCTTGACTTTGTTTGACGGCGCCGGGCAGGCGCTGGGCCATTATTCGGTGTCCACAGCCACCAAGGGTGCTGGGGAATTGTGTGATAGCTACTGTACGCCGCGCGGGAGGCATCTGATCCGCGCCCGGATCGGCGCCGGGCAAGCGGAAAACACTGTCTTTGTTGCGCGCCGTCCAAGCGGAGAAGTCTATTCGCCGGAACTCGCTGCTGCCTTCCCTGGACGCGACTGGATTCTCACGCGCATCCTGTGGCTGTCAGGGTGTGAGCCGGAGCGCAACCGGCTGGGGCAGGTCGACACCATGCGCCGCTACATCTACATCCACGGCTGTCCGGATACGGCAACGCTGGGCGTTCCCGGATCGCACGGATGCATCCGTATGCGCAATGCCGACGTTATTGAACTCTTCGACCGGGTGCCGATTTATACGTCGGTAGAAATTTCTGAAAGTTGACCACAACGAACGCAACGAAGAATCAATAGAGGTCTTTGCTTTTCGTGGTGTTCGTTGTGGTTAAGACGTTTCAAATCAGCGTCACACGAACCATGCGTTGCCCACCCGGAACGCCGAGTTGAAGGTCGTTGGTGGCAACGAAAGTTTCTTGGATGACTGCCAGCGCGTCATAGCCTCCACCGGGTGCGGGCGCCGCATTGGCGACCATGCCGCAGGGGTGTTCTGGGTTCACTGGGGCGAAGATCGCGTCACCACCGGCAATGACGTTGGTCGTGTGTATGCGGTAGAGGTGACGTTTGACTTTGCCGAGGTACTGTGTGCGGGCGACGACTTCCTGTCCAGGGTAACAGCCCTTGTGGAAACTGACACCGCCAATCTTGTCGAAATTGGTCATTTGCGGAATGAACGCTTCCTTGGTGGCCTCGGTAATCAGCGGAATGCCGGCTCGAATGTCAAGCCAGTGCCAGACCGGTGTTCCGGCCGGACGGGCATTTGCAGCAAGCTTCGTCCACAGTTCAGCCGCTGCTGCGCTGATGACGATGAGGATATAGCGCGAATCGTCAAGGCGTATAACTCTGCCGCCGGTAAAAGCGGCCGTTTCCAGGGCTTTGGCAGGCACCGGCAGACCGGCGCTGTGCAAGGCCGCTTCGGCTTGAGGGCCGGACAAACCGATAGCTTCGTGGCCACTGGAAAGATCAGTGATTTTCACCTTGGAGCGCATTACGAACATTTGCAAACGCTTCTGGATGACGGCCAGCAGGTCGGCAGATAGCAAGGCCAGATAGCCGGAGTCAGTACGATACAGAAGAAAACTCGCCAGCACCCGACCCTTGGCCGTACACCACGACGAATACTGGGCAGAAGCGGATTCCAAGTGATTGATGTCGCTGGTCACCTGGTTGTGGAGGAAGCTCTTGGCGTCATCACCCGTGCATTCGAGCAGGCCTAGATGAGGGAGTGGAGCGATGATCGTCGCATCGCGAGCGGTAGCGAGCTCGGCGTCGATGTCGCCAAAATCGCTGACCATTGCGTGATTAAGATGAGCGCCGGATGCGCCGAGAAAGTCTTGCCAGTTGGAGTTCATTGTTTTCCGTCAGTTTCTTTCAAGTTGGGCTTTAGACGCTGTGAACGAGCGAATTCGACACGGCGGTGGTGCATCGGTTCATTGATGCGGGTTTCGGCTATTATATAGCCACTGCGTTCGGCTCCATTCCTCCCCCCAATTACAGACTTGCGGCACTCCAGCCGTGCAGGATCGATGCTTAAACTTTTTAAAAATCTGATCCTTGTTGCTCTGTGTCTTGTACTGGCCGTGGCTGGCGGTTTCTACTGGCTGGCTTCTTCGCCACTGACCTTAAAGAGCGAACAGGTCGATTTTCAAATCACGCCAGGCAAGGGCCTGCGCGCCGCCGCCAAAGAAATCGCCAGCGCCGGTGTGGTATTTGATCCCTGGCTGCTCACCGTTCTTGGCAAAGTGCTGCGAGTCGAAACGTCAATCAAGGCCGGAAGTTACGAGATCACTCGGGGCATCACTCTGTTCGATCTGCTGAACAAGCTGACGCGCGGTGACGTGACTCAGACCGAGATTGCTTTTATTGAGGGCTGGACCTTTCGTCAGATGCGTGAGCGACTTGACGCGCACCCCGACATTCGACACGACAGCAAAGGACTGCCGGCTTCAGAAATCATGCGCCTGATCGGCGCCCCGAACGGTGTTGCAGAAGGGATGTTCTTTCCCGATACCTACCTATTCGCCAAACAAGGCAGGGACCTTGATGTGTTGCAGCGTGCCTATCGAAGCATGCAGCGCCATCTGTCCCGTGAGTGGGAAGCAAGGGCCGCCGGTCTGCCCTATGCGAACGCCTATCAAGCCCTGACCATGGCGTCGATCGTTGAAAAGGAAACCGGACGGGATCAGGATCGGCCGCTGGTGGCTGCTGTCTTTGTCAACCGTCTGCGTCAGGGCATGCTCTTACAGACTGATCCGGCCGTCATTTACGGTGTCGGCGAGAAATTCGACGGCAACCTGCGCAAACGTGATCTGCTTACCGACACGCCCTACAATACCTATACTCGCACTGGCCTGCCGCCCACCCCGATTGCCATGCCCGGTCTGGCGTCCTTGCAGGCAGCGCTGCACCCGGCGGCCAGTCAGGCGATTTATTTTGTGGCGCGAGGCGACGGTAGCAGCCAGTTTTCGCATACGCTGGAAGAACACAATCAGGCAGTCAACCGTTATCAGAGGATCGGGAAGTGAGTGTGGAAAAGAATAATGCCTCGAATACTAAACGAGGAAAATTCATAACCTTTGAGGGCATCGATGGCGCCGGCAAAAGCAGTCATATTGTTGGCGTTGCTGCACTTCTTGCTAGTCGTGGTTTGACGGTTATTTCAACCCGTGAACCGGGAGGCACGCCACTGGGTGAAAAACTTCGCGAACTGTTGCTGCACGAAATCATGCATTTGGAGACCGAGGCCTTGCTGATGTTTGCCGCGCGCCGTGAGCATCTGGCGCAAGTGATCGAGCCGGCGCTGGCGCGGGGGGACTGGGTGGTCTGTGACCGCTTTAGCGATGCGACCTACGCCTATCAAGGCGGCGGACGCGGCCTGGACAAAATAAAGTTCGCCGAACTTGAGCAGTGGGTGCATGGACATCTGCAACCGGATCTGACCTTTCTTTTTGACCTGCCCCCGGCAATCGCTGGCGAGCGCATTGCGGCCCAAGGTCGAACACTCGATCGTTTTGAACAGGAACATGCCGATTTTCATGTGCGGGTACGCCAGGCCTATCTTGAGCGTGCGGAACAGGCGCCACAGCGAATAATCGTGATCAATGCCGATCAGACGCTGGAAAACATAAAGAATAAGATTGAATTAACTGTGATAACCAACTGTTTATGAAGATAATAGAACTTCACAGTGAAGCCTGGGCGCAATTGGGCGCACGGCGTGCCCAGTTGCCGCACGCCCTCCTGATTTCGGGTCAGCGCGGGATAGGTAAGTTTGACTTGGCGCGGTGTTTTGCCGAATCGCTGCTCTGCGAGTCGCCGACGGCGTCTTCCGAAGCCTGTGGCGTGTGCCCTGCCTGTGGTTGGCTGGCCCAAGGCAATCATCCGGATTTTCGCCTGCTGCAACCCGATGCGCTGGCCGAGGGGGAGGGCGAAGCTGGCGAGACGGTCGAAGCAGGTGGCAAGAAAAAAGCCAGTCAACAGATTACCATCGCCCAGGTTCGTGCGCTGGACGACTTCCTGCACATTGGTACGCACCGTCACGGCGCCCGGGTTATCCTGATCAATCCAGCCGAAGCGATGAATCGTTCGACGGCGAATTCTCTTCTTAAATCACTAGAAGAACCAATTGCAAGTACATTGTTTATATTGGTTTCTAGTGAGCAATCACGCTTGCTACCGACGATTCGCAGTCGTTGTCAGTCGCTTCTTGTTGCGCAGCCGGCACGAAGTCGATCCGAAGAATGGTTGGTGCAGGCCGGGGTCGGTGATGCCGGGCACTGGCTGGCGCTCGCTGGCGGTTCGCCGCTGATGGCCGTAGAGCTGGGCGGCAGCGGGGAGGGGGAACTGCTCGATGCTTTGATTGCGCAGATGTCGCGCGGAGGCAAGCTTGACCCGCTGGCCGCCGCTGCGGCACTCGATCGGGTGATCAAAGCTGAGAAACGTCCGGCGCCCTTGAAGCGAATGATCGAGTGGTCGCAAAAGTGGCTTTTCGACCTGACGCTAGTCAGCGAGGGGCTGGCTCTGCGCTATTTTCTTGCGCATGCTCAAGCACTACAGCGTCTGGCAAGCACAAGCAATATCGCCAATTTGTTGGCGTTCAGCCGGAAAACGATACAATACAAGCTGCAATGCGAACAACCCTTGAACAGCCGCCTTTTCCTCGAGGAGTTTTTCCTGAGTTACGCGGCCTTGTTCCGCACTTCCTGAGGCGTATATGACTGAAGCAGTCTCCAAATCTGCCGCTGCCTCCGCGTCACGACCGAGTGTGTTGTCGCTGAACATCAACTCGAAATCTGCGTTGTACGCTGCCTTCATGCCTCTCTTGCGCAATGGCGGTATCTTCATTCCGACGACGCGTGCCTACAATCTTGGCGACGAAGTATTCATGCTGCTGTCGCTGATGGATGACCCGGCCAAGCTGCCGATCGCCGGAACCGTGGTCTGGATAACACCGGCCGGCGCCCAGAACAGCAAGGCGCAGGGGATTGGCGTGCACTTCAAGAGTGACGAAAGCGGGATTGAGGCGCGGCGCAAGATCGAAAGTCTCCTTGGTGGCGTAATGCAATCCACCCGCCCGACCCATACCATGTGATCGAAATCTGATGCTTGTTGATTCACACTGCCACATCGACTTCCCGGATCTTTCTGAAAATCTCCCGCAACTGCTTGATCTGATGCACCGCAACGATGTCGGATGTGCTGTCTGCATCGGCGTCAATCTGGAGGATTTGCCACGCATTTTGGCGCTTGCCGAAGCGCACCCCAAGATCCTGGCGTCGGTTGGTGTCCATCCCGAGGCGACCGATGTGCGCGAACCAACGGTCGCTGAACTGGTCGCCCTGGCTCGCCATCCGAAAGTCATCGCCATCGGCGAAACCGGTCTTGACTATTACTGGCACAAAGATGCGCCGGAATGGCAGCGCGAACGCTTTCGCACCCATATCCGCGCCGCCCTTGAATCGGGAAAACCGCTGGTCATTCATAACCGGGAGGCGACCGCCGATACGCTGCGCTTGCTGTCAGAGGAGGGTGCAGAAAAAGTTGGTGGCATCCTGCATTGTTTCACCGAGACCTGGGAGGTGGCCGAAAAGGCGCTGGACCTAGGTTTTCATATCTCGCTTTCCGGCATCGTCACCTTCAAGAATGCGCTGACCGTCAAGGATGTCGCGCGTCAAGTTCCGCTCGATCGCCTGCTCATTGAGACTGATTCGCCTTATCTGTCCCCTGTCCCGTATCGGGGAAAAATCAATCAGCCTGGCTACGTCAAGCACGTTGCTGAAGAAATTGCCCGCTTGCGGGGCATTTCTATCGAAGAGCTCGCGGCGACCACAACGAACAATTTTTTCCGCCTTTTTCCTCAAGCCAGAACGAAAACAAGCCAATGAAAATAATTGCTTTTCTACTAATCCTCCTGATCCCGGCGCTGGCCTCTGCGGGTGCGTATGAAGAAATGGAAGAAGCGTTGATTCGTAGCGACTCTGTTGCCGCCATTGACCTGATCAAGCGTGGAATGGACGTCAATACGGTTGATCGAGCAGGCAACACGCTGCTTGTTCAGGCCATGCGGCGCGACATTCCGGAACTCGCTGATTACTTGCTGCAACGCCGTGCGCGCCTCAACATACGTAACCGGAATGGCGAAACGGCGCTCAGCATTGCGGCGTACACAGGCAAACTCGCGTATGTGAAGCGTCTCGTTGAAGCTGGAGCCGAGGTCAATTTCTATGGCTGGCCGCCGCTCTCCTATGCCGCCTACAATGGCCATCTCGAGATTGTCGATTACCTGCTCAAGCACGGCGCCGAGATTGATGCGAAGACCGAGAACGGTTCAACGGCCCTATTTTTTGCGGCGCGCTTCGGACACATCGCAGTCGTCCAACTGCTTTTGAAAAACAGGGCCGATCCGGCGATTACCAACGAGAATGGGGATACGGCGATTGACTGGGCCTTGAAGAGCGACAACACCGACATCGAGTCCTTGTTGCGTGCCGCTGGTGGGCGCTCAGGCAAGTCGGTCGTTATCGAACTTTCACAGTGATGGAGCGGACAGCAAAGGGAGTATGCGGGTCTCGCCGCCGCCGGGTACAAGCATCGCACTACAGTTATCAGTTATCAGCAGCGCGGAAGAGCAAGCTCACGACAGCTCTGGCGAATGACCAGCCACTGGCCGAGAAGCACCGCCACGAGTATCGATGCCACTTGAACCCGCACGCCTGACCTTTGGTGCTGACGGCACGCCCGTTTCGCAAGTCTACGGCGATGTCTATCACTCGGTGGCCGGGGGGCACGCTCAGGCGCGGCATGTCTTTCTGGCTGGGAACGGGCTTCCGGGGCGTTGGCGGGGCAGGGCGCGCTTCGTTATTCTGGAGACCGGTTTTGGCCTCGGGCTGAACTTTCTCGCCACCTGGCTGGCCTGGCAAAGCGACCCGCAGCGTTGTCAGACGCTGCATTTCATCTCGCTGGAAAAACACCCGTTTCATGCCGCCGATCTGGCACAGGCACAGGCTTCCTGGCCGGAGTTCGCGCCGCTCGCTGAAGCGCTCCGTCGGCACTGGCCGCCGCTGGAAGTGGGGGAGCATCGGCTTGAGTTCGAAGGTGGCCAGGTGGTGCTTACCGTCTATTTTGGTGACGCGACCGAGACTTTGCCCCGGCTTGCTACGGCGGTCGACGCCTTTTATCTGGACGGCTTTTCGCCGGCGAAAAATCCGGAGCTGTGGTCGCCCGCGCTGTGCCAATCACTGGCGCGTCTGGCCGTGAGCGGGGCCACGCTTGCCACCTGGTCGGTCGCCGGGACGGTGCGCCAGTCCTTGCGTTCGGCACAGTTTGACGTCACCAGGCGCCCTGGTTTTTCTGGCAAACGGCAAATGCTGATCGGTCGTTATGGTCCGGCTGATAGTATTTTTCAATTTCGCCGAACGGCCATAGACCGCTAAAATGGCCCGCTTTTTCCTGGGGACGTGGCATGCCGACCGGAATCATTGAATCGCTCGATCACGATGCGCGCGGCATTACGCGGTTCGAGGGCAAGACGATTTTTGTCGAGGGTGCCCTGCCCGGCGAGCTGGTCGAGCATGTTTCCTGGCGCAAGAAGCCGAGCTACGAGGTGGCGCGCACGGTACGCATCCTGAGGGCCTCGCCGCATCGGGTGCTGCCCAGGTGCCCGCATTTTGGCGTTTGCGGCGGGTGCAGCATGCAGCATCTGGAGCCTGACGCGCAGGTCGCCGCCAAGCAGCGCATACTCGAGTCCAACCTCTGGCATCTGGGTCGAATCAAGGCCGAGCAGCTTTATGCGCCGATTTACGGCGCCGCCTGGGCGTATCGCCAGCGGGCTCGACTGTCTGTCCATTGTGTGTCGAAGCAGGGCGGGGTGCTGATTGGCTTTCATGAGCGCAAAAGCAGCTTCGTCGCCGATATGCGCCAGTGCGAGATTTTGCCGCCACATGTTTCGGCGCTGCTGCTGCCCCTGCGCGAACTGGTTTTTGCCCTGTCGATCAACAGCGCCCTACCGCAGATCGAGCTTGCCATTGGCGAGACCCAGACGGCACTGGTGCTGCGCATCCTGCAGCCACTCACTGCCACCGACGAGAAGTTGCTCCGTGTTTTTGCCGACCAGCACAAGGTCGTGTTCTACCTGCAACCCCATGGGCCGGCCACGGCCTACCGTTTTTACCCGAAGGACGGGCCGCAGCTTTCCTACCGTTTGCCGGATTTTGACATTGAGCACTTTTTTTCGCCCACCGAGTTCACGCAGGTCAATTTTGCTATCAACCGCGTTCTGGTTCGTCGCGCGCTGGCGCTTCTCGATCCCCAGCCAGGCGAGCGGATTGCCGACATGTTTTGCGGGCTGGGCAATTTCACCTTGCCGATTGCGCGCTCCGGTGCACAGGTGGTCGGCATTGAGGGGAGTGCCGCGTTACTGCGGCGGGCGGCCGAGAACGCCATGGTCAACGGCCTGCACGGCCGCGTGCACTACAGCGTCGCCAATCTGTTCGAAACGACGAACGAAACCCTGGCAGCACTGGGCCATTTCGACAGAATGTTGATCGACCCGCCGCGCGAAGGCGCTGTCGCACTGGTGAAGGCTATCGGCCCGGACGGGCCGTTGCGCATCGTATATGTTTCGTGCAACCCGGCCACACTGGCGCGTGATGCGGCGATTCTGGTGACCCAGAAAGGCTATCGTTTGCGCGGCGCCGGGGTGGTCAACATGTTCCCCAATACCTCGCACGTGGAGTCGATTGCTCTGTTCGAACGGGGATGAGTTTGCTGTCATTGCTGGATTTCAACAGTTCATCGGTGCCGACATCGCAATTGAAGTATAAAATGAGCGACATGGCAGTTCGTTGAGATTTTCACATGAGTACAGTTACCTTTGATACGCTAAAGTTTGCCGAACGGCTGGAAAAGGCCGGGCTCACCCGCGAACAAGCGGCTGCCATTGCCGAGGCGCAGAAAGACGCGTTCTCGGAGGCGCTTGATTCGACACTCGCCACCAAAGCTGATATCACCGTGCTCGATGCGAAGGTCGACAAACTGTCTTGGATGATGGGAATCCTAATCGCCATCGCCATTGCCAATTTCGCCAAGCAGTTTTTCTAAACATTCACCGCCAACAAGCCGCCCCCGGGCGGTTTTTTACGCCCGTAGCGCCAAGTTCGCAATAAACCCGGAGCGTGACTCGTCGGCCGATTTCGCCGGCGCATCAATCCGCCGCAGAACCCGTGCCGGAAGGCTTATATTGACACGTTCCACCTTGTCGGACGTGGCGCTGTCAATCGCTTCGTCAAGGGTGTCGCCTGCCGAGAAGCAGCCGGGAAGATCGGGGACGGCCACACCAAAGGCGTGTGTCTCGTCGCCAGGCTCAATTGCAATCGGGTATCTCATCTTTGCCATCCTTTCATTTCAGCCCGGCCTGTTTCAGAATTTTCTGCACCAGACCAACACCCATATAAAGGTCTTTGCTGTTCATGTGTGTATTCCACACACCATCAGCGCAAAAGAAATGGGTTCCGCCTCTCGGCGGTTTTCTTATGCCATACTGAAGTCCCGTTCGACTAGTAGATTGGAATGCTCATGGATCAAGGCAAGGCAGATCTAAACTACTGAGCGCGATGCACTGCCTGTGCAAACCCTTTCAGTCGTCAATGAAATGCTCGGGGTAGCGCTCAGCGATCAGCGGCAGCGAGGTGAGGTGAGTATTCCGCGCAGATGGCTTTCCATTCCGAAGGAGGAGCTGAGTATGCGGCTTAGTGAAAAGAGTCTTTCCCAGTTGCCGGCATCCGTTGCTAGACCGGCCTTTGATCGCAGCAAGGTGATCGGCTCGATTGTGCATCTGGGCATTGGCGCCTTCCATCGCGCTCATCAGGCGATGTTTACCGATGCGGTGTTGGCCTCTGGTGATCTGGCCTGGGGCATCGTCGGTGCGGGAGTAGTCTCGGCGGACATGAAGAACGCGCTCGGCCCGCAGGATTTCCTTTATGCGCTGGCCGAGATGGGTGCAGATTCCGAGAATGTGCGGGTCATCGGCTCAATTGTCGGCGTTTTCGGCGGTGTCGAAGACGCCGACAGCTTGCTCGCCAAGATGAGCGACATCAGCACCCGCATCGTCAGCATTACGGTGACCGAGAAGGGGTACTACCTTGATCCGGCCACCGGCAAGCTGCAACTGCAAGCGCCGGCGATTGCCGCCGATCTGGCGGCGCCGGAAACGCCAAAAACCATTCTTGGTCTGATCGTGCAAGCGCTCAAGAACCGTAAGGCGGCGGGTATCTTGCCCTTCACGGTTCTTAGTTGCGACAACCTGCCGAACAATGGCAAGCTGGCCAAGGCCGCAGTCCTCGCCTTTGCACGTGAAGTGGATGCCGATCTGGCCTTATGGATCAAAACCAATGTGTGTTTCCCGTGCACCATGGTTGACCGCATCACGCCGGCCACGACCGACGCCGATCGTGCCCATGTAGCGGAGGTTCTTGGTCTGGATGATGCCTGGCCGGTAGTTACCGAGCAATTCGTGCAGTGGGTCATCGAAGACCAATTCACCATGGGGCGCCCGGACTGGACCGTCGGCGGCGCAATCTTCTCGGACGAAATCGAGCGCTGGGAAAACATGAAGCTGCGCTGCCTGAATGGCGCGCATTCGACGCTTGCCTACCTCGGGCAACTGACTGGACGCGAAACCGTCGCCGATGCCATGCAACTCCCTTTGATCACCGTTATCCTCGATCCGCTGTGGGTGGAAATCCGTAACGTGTTAGACGCGCCCAAGGGCGTTAATCCTGCCGAGTATGTGGAGAGTCTCAAGCAGCGTTTCCGCAATCCTGCGCTCAAGCACCGCACGGCACAGATTGCCTCGGATGGTTCGCAAAAGCTTCCGCAGCGCCTGCTTGCCCCGCTGCGCGACCGCCTGGACAAGGGCCTGTCGTCGCCGATGATCGCTACGGCAATCGCCGCCTGGATGCACTACGCGGTGAAGATGGCTTATACGCCGGATGATGGGTTCAATGACCCGCTGGCCGTCGACATTCTGGCGCGCGCCAGGCTAAGCACGGATGCCCCGAGCATCGTCGACCACTTGCTGGCGCTGGACAAGATTTTTGGCTTGGATTTGCCAGCCAACGCCGATTTTCGTGCCTTGCTGATCGAGAAATTTGTTGAACTGGCGATCAATCCTACCCTCGCTACTGCTGCGCAGATCAAGGTCTGACCCGGTTGTAGCCCTGATACTCTGCACAAGGAGCCCAAGTAAATGAAAATGACATTCCGCTGGTACGGTACGTCCGATCCGGTCAGTCTCAAGTACATTCGCCAGATTCCCGGCATGTACGGCATCGTTTCTGCAATCTACGATATTCCCGTCGGTGAGGTCTGGCCAATCGAGAAGCTGCGGGCGCTGCGTGACAGCATTGAAGCCGCAGGGCTGAAGTTCGAAGTGGTTGAAAGCGTTCCGGTGCACGAAGACATCAAGCTCGGCAAACCGACGCGCGATCGCCTGATCGCCAACTTCCAGCAAAACATCCGCAACTGCGCAACCATCGGCATCAAGGTGATCTGTTACAACTTCATGCCGGTTTTCGACTGGACGCGCACCGAAATGGCCATGGAACTGCCCGACGGCTCCTTCACGCTGGCCTTTGATGCCGAGGCCGTGGCAAAAATCGACCCGGAAAAGGGGATTTCCCTGCCCGGTTGGGATGCCAGCTATGAACCCGGCCAACTGAAGAGTCTGCTTGCCGAATACAAGAACGTCACAGAAGAGACGCTGTGGGGAAATCTCGAGTATTTTCTCAAGGCCATCATTCCGGTCGCTATTGAAGCCAATGTCAAGATGGCGATACATCCGGACGATCCGCCGCGTCCGATCTTTGGTCTGCCGCGTATCGTCAAGAACCGCGACGATCTGGCGCGTCTGGTCGGGATTGTCGACTCGCCGGCCAACGGGCTGACCCTGTGCGCCGGTTCGCTCGGCGCCGATCTATGCAACAACATTGAATCGCTGGTGCGCGAGTTTGGCGGCATGGGCCGCATTCACTTTGGTCACGTGCGCAATGTGGCGGTCAAACCCGACGGCAGCTTCTACGAGTCGGCGCACCTGTCCTGTGAAGGTTCGCTGGATCTGGCCCAGATCATGAAGGCTTACCACGACGTCGGTTTCGAAGGCTATATCCGCCCCGACCATGGTCGCATGATCTGGGGTGAGACAGGAAAGCCCGGCTACGGCCTCTACGACCGCGCGCTCGGCGCCGTCTATATCAACGGCCTGTGGGAAGCGGTCTGCAAATTCACCACAGCGCCTGTTGCCAAGGCCCAGCACTAATCAGATTTCAGGAGAAAAGCAGAATGATTTTCGGACATGTAAACGATCTGGAGTCGGGCTTTGCCTGGCTTCCCAAGCCACTCAAGACGGCTGTGCAACACCTCAAGGACACCGATTTTTCCGCCTTGCCGGTGGGTAACTATGATCTTCAGGGCAAGGACATCTATGTTCAGGTCTTCGACGCGACCACTAAACCCTTCGCCGAGACTCGCGCCGAGGTGCATCGCCAGTACATCGACGTGCAGTATTCGTGCAACGGTAACGAGAGGATGGGCTTTGCCTCGGAGACCGGTAACAACGTAATTCTGGAAAACCTGCTCGAGTCGCGCGACCTTCTCTTTTATGCCGGGATGGAAAGCGAGTCGACCTTGATCATGACGCCGGGTAGTTTTGTGGTGTTTTTTCCGAGTGACGTGCATCGCCCGGGATGTGTTGTTGAGCAGCCGGCATCGGTGCGCAAGGTGGTGATCAAGGTGCGCGCTTCGCTGCTCTCGGAAAGCCATTAACGATGAAGAAGACCATTCGCTGGGGAATGATCGGCTGCGGCACAGTCGCCGAAGTGAAGAGCGGGCCTGGTTTCTACAAGGCGCGTGACTCTTCGTTCGACGCCGTGACCATCCCGATCCTTCAATGACCCGCGCCTTTGCGCAACGCCACAGGGTGGCCAGTGCCTTTGATACGACTGAACAACTGCTGGCCGATCAGGCGATCGATGCGGTGTACATCGACGATCGGCAATTAATCAAGGAGCAACTCATGCCACGCATCCAGTTTGAAGAATTAAAAGCCGAGTTCAAGCGCGTTCTGATCAAGAAGGGCTGTGACGAAAGCTCTGCCGACCTCTCGGCGCAATTGATGACCCAGACTAGTTGTGACGGTGTGTATTCGCACGGGGTGAATCGATTTCCACGTGTAATTGACTATATCGATAAGGGTTACATCGATCTGAAAGCCAAGCCGACCCGCGTCGATGGCATGGGTGCCTTCGAGCGCTGGGACGGCAATCTCGGGCTGGGCAATGTCAATGCTAAGCTGTCAATGGACCGGGCCATCGAACTTGCCCGTGCCAACGGCATTGGCTGTGTGGCGCTGAGCAACACCAACCACTGGCTGCGTGGCGGCAGTTATGGCTGGCAGGCTGCCGATGCGGGCTGTGTCGGTATTTGCTGGACCAACACCCAGCCGAACATGCCGGCCTGGGGCGCACGTGACCGGCGCATCGGCAACAATCCCTTTGTCATGGCTGTTCCGCGTCACGAAGGTCATGTCGTGGTCGATATCGCCATGGCTCAGTTTTCCTATGGCCAGATGGAGTCAAGCGCGATGCGTGGCGATCTGCTGCCGGTTCCCGGCGGTTACGACGAGCAGGGGCAACTGTCCTGCGATCCGAAAGAGATTGCCAAGACCTGGCGGGTGTTGCCTGTCGGCTACTGGAAGGGTTCGTCGATGTCGATTGTCATGGACATGATTGCTGCGGTGCTTTCCGGTGGTCGTTCAACTGTGGGTGTTGGCAAGCTGGGAAGCGATGAATACGGCCTGTCGCAGGTATTCATCGCCCTGGATGCTACGCGAATTGCCGGTGAAGACTATCTGGCTTCGGCAATCAGTGAGGCGATCGAAAATATTCACGGCTCTGCGCGTGTTGATCCAGACCAGCCGGTGCTGTATCCCGGCGAACGGTCGATGGGCTACCGCAAGGACAATCTGGCCAACGGCATTCCGGTCGGCGATGAACTATGGGCAAGAATCAAAGCCCTGTGAACCATGAACAGACTTTTCAAAGGATAAATGATGAAAACTCGCGCATGTGTATTGCACGCACAGGAAGATGTGCGTATCGAAACCCTTGAGGTCGGCGACGTCGGGCCGCAGATGCCCTGCCGCCGGCGTAGCAAAAAGCCCTGGTCGAAGCGGCTTGCGAAGCTGGTCAATATCAGCGCAAGCTGAACAACGACAATATGGCAAAGATTGCCGCTGACGTGAAGAAGGCCGGGACGCAAGACCTTTACGGACAAGTTTGGCGGTGAGAACTACATCAAGGATATTGACGCCGTGCGGGTTATTTGGGATCAATCAAATCGAGGCGCTGATTCGTTCCTTCATTCGCTTTTTTCAGGCACTGTCGCGCATACGCAGCACATTGGCCGCATTCGCTGGACACGCCCAGGGCGCGCCGCAAGTCGTTCAGCGTGCGTGCGCCGCCTCGTGCGGCTTCGTGAATCTGGTGCTCGGTAACGGCCATGCAGACGCAGATATACATGGACATTCTCCACAAATCGGGGCGTGCAAGTTGACGTGAGCCTGATCAGTCGCCACCCGGTTCCATGTGGGCCTGAAGATAGTTTGGCAGCGTGACTTGATTGATCAGGCTGTGCTGTGTCTCCAGCCAATCGATCGCTTCCTCGCAGTGTTCCAGCAGATCTTCCAACAGGTCGCGGCTGACGTAATCCTGCAGTTCTTCGCATAAGGCGATAGTCTCGACCAGCACGGGGTGCTGCACCTCACGCTCGTTCATGAGATCGCATTGCAAACACTCGACGACGTGTTCGCCAATCAGCAGTTTGCCAAGATTTTGCAGATTGGGTAATCCTTCCAGGAAGAGGATACGGTCGATCAGCTTATCGGCTTCTTTCATGACACGGATGGACTGCCTGTATTGGTAATCGTTGAGCTTTTCCAGGCCCCAGTGGCGGAATAGGCGGGCATGCAGGAAATACTGATTGATCGACGTCAGCTCGTTTTTCAGCACCCTGTTTAAGGCGCCGATGATTTTCTTGTCACCTCTCATCGCGATGCCCACCAATTATGCCGTGTTGCCAGAGCCGATCTGGCTCTGTTGATAATTCTGCAGGCCGATCAGCTCGATCAGGCGGATCTGCTTTTCCAGGAAATAGGCATGGTCCATCTCGGTGTCTTCAAGTTGAATGGCAAGCATATCGCGGGTCACGTAATCCTGTGCTTTTTCGCAGGCGGCCATGGCTTTTTTCAGATCACCGACGACTTTGTATTCGACGGCGAGATCAGCCTCAAGCATTTTCGGCACCGTTTTGCCGATCTTCAGCGCGTCGCGCTTGGCCAGATTGGGCGTGCCTTCGAGGAAAAGAATGCGCTGGATCAACGCACGCGCGTGCTGTAGCTCGTGCGCGGATTCGTGCAGTGCCTTCGCTGCCAGATGTGTGAAGCCCATGTCTGAATACATTTCGCCGTGAATCAGATACTGGTCAACGGCGGTCAACTCTCCAGCCAGCAGGCTGTTCATGATGTCGATGATTTGTTTGTCGCCTTGCATTGGGGTTCTCCGGGTCGCGATGGAAAGATCAGGCTGGCCCGCAAATTCGGCTGCCTGAGCTGCCATCTAATGACAGCATTCTCCAATGCCGGTTCAAAACTCATCGCTCGAAGCAATCCCTCCAGTTGATTTTGCGATCAGTCAACCTGCACCGGCCTGAAGTAACATTCCGGGAACGCCGGTCGGATACGCGTCATCTGGGTTCATAAAATCGAATCGAATTTCGCCCGGCCTCCTTGGCTTCGTACATTGCCGTATCAGCCCATTTCAAGAGATCATGCTGGCTGGCAGCGTGATTGAGGAACAACACCACGCCGATGCTTGCTGTGCAATGATGCTCGACCGTCGTTTCTGCTTTGCCTTCAAGCTGATATTTGAGGAAATATGGCTTGTTCAGAATTGCGCGAATTTTTTCAGCGACAAGGTTTGCATGGTTAGCCGATTTTGTGCTGTCCACATCCAATTCACTTAGTATTACGGCAAACTCATCTCCGCCGAAACGCGCGACGGTGTCGACCGCACGCACACAACTGCTAATGCGGTGCGCCGCCTCGATCAGCAGCAAATCGCCCATGTTGTGCCCATGCAGATCATTAACGGGTTTGAAGTTATCCATATCCAGGAACATTAGCGCACTATACCGGCGACTACGTTTTCCATTGGCGATCGTTTGGTCCAAACGATCGTCTAGCAGGCGTCGATTGGGTAGTTGTGTCAATGCATCATGCGAAGCCAGGTTGAGAATCTGCTGTTCGGTGTGCTTGCGCTCTGTAATGTCACGCACGGCGGCGAACACACCTTGCAGTCGCCTGTCCCGGTCATAAAGTGTTCTCGCGTTATAGGACACCACTGTTTCCTTGCCGTCCCTGTCACGCGCAGTAAGCTCGTAGTTGGTGAGCTTCTTCTCGCTCAGCACCAGATTGATGCCTGCTTCGGCTCTCTCCGGATCAGTGAAGTAATTTTTGAACGGTGCGCCGATCAGTTCATCTCGCGTGCAACCGGTTAGCGCCTCCATCTGTTTGTTCACATCGGTGATAATCCCGAGCGGATCGGTAGCCATTAGTGCATCAATGTTCGATTCAAACAGTGAGCGCGTATAGAAATGATGGTCGCGCAGGCGCTGACTGAGCTGCTTCTGCTCTGCCTCAAGTAGTTGTTGTTCCGCCTCGATCCGTTTGCGCGCGGTATTGTCGGTGCCGATCAGCAGGTAGCCGAGGATTCCGCCTTGGGCATCGCGTAGAGCCGTGACCGACACCACCGCAGGGAATCGGCTACCATCCTTGCGGATGTAAGTCAATTCGTAAATGTCCTCGATACCACGCGATGCCTTGAACACCAACGCTTCAAAACCAGGCGCAATCAAGGTAAATAGCTCAATGCTCAAGGCCTTGGCACGCGCGATCACTTCCTCCGGATCGGATATGTCGGCGGGGGTGATCTTGTTCATCACATCGGCCGCCTTGTAGCCCAGCATGCGTTCTGCGCCAACATTAAATATCTGAATGACACCCCGCGCGTCAGTGGCGATACATGAGAAATTTTCGCTGTTGAAGATCGCACTCTGCAATGCCCCGGCCTTGAGCAGCGCCTCTTCGGCCTGCTTGCGCGCGGTGTTATCAGTTCCGATAAGCAGGTAACCGATGATCTCATCTTGAGCATCGCGTAGGGCCGTGACCGACACCACCGCCGGGAAACGGCTGCCATCCTTGCGGATGTAGGTTAATTCGTAGATATCCTCGATGCCACGCGAAGCCTTGAATACCAGCGCCTCGAAGCCCGGCGTGATGGGTGTTTCGAGTTCGACGCTCAAGGCTTCGGCCCGTGCAATCACCTCCTGCGGATCGGAAATGTCAGCCGGGGTAATTTTGTTCATCACTTCTGCGGCGGTGTAGCCAAGCATGCGTTCGGCACCCACGTTAAAAATCTGGATGACCCCCTTGGCGTCGGTAGCGATGCTTGAAAAATTGGCGCTGTTGAAAATCGCACTCTGTAATGCCCCTGCCTTGAGCAGCGCCTCTTCAGCCCGCTTGCGTGCCGTGTTGTCAGTGCCGATCAGCAGGTAGCCGATGATGTCACCTTGTGCGTCACGCAGGGCAGTGACCGAGACCACCGCCGGGAAGCGGCTGCCATCCTTGCGAATGTAGGTTAACTCGTAGATGTCCTCAATACCGCGTGAGGCTTTGAATACTAAAGCCTCAAAACCGGGTGCAATTGGTGTTTCGAGTTCAACGCTCAAGGCTTCGGCGCGTGCGATCACTTCATATGGATCGGAAATATCGGCAGGCGTGATCTTGTTCGTCACTTCATCAGCCGTATAGCCCAGCATGCGTTCGGCACCCACGTTAAAAATCTGGATGACGCCCTTTGCATCCGTAGCGATACTGGAGAAATTGGCGCTATTGAAAATCGCGCTCTGCAGAGCTCCGGTGTTAAGCAAGGCAACTTGGTGTTGCACATCGGTGAAGCCGTCCGCCTTGTGAATATCGTAAACACGGACGGTGTCGCTTTCCTTTTCAGGCATGGTTGATTTCCTCAATAGCGTATCCTGAGCAGAGAGTGCGGTTTTCGGATTCTCAACAGATGAGTGCGGCCTTGCACAATCCGAACAAAAACGGCCTCAACAGAACTTCCGAGTTGATGCTCACCGACTTTGTATTGCTTGTCTGTGCGTTAAACCACATTGGCCCTGGCTAAGGCAGTTGCTTGGAATGTGCGAAGCATGCCAAAACCTCCCCGCACAACATAACGTTGAACTCGTTGTTGTTGAGATGACATTGAACGGCTAACATGCGTGGGGGCTGGCTCTTCGGTGGTGGCAATGGTTTGGCAACTTAAGCTTGCCATCGTGCCAGCCCGCATTTATATGCTTATCGATTAAGTAAGTGCCATTCGGGACGGACCACAGTTTTCTGAACCAGGACCGCAGTTATGAAGCGCAAAATCTACGTTGAAACCTCTGTCGTCAGCTACCTGACGGCTCGCCCCAGCAAGACCATCATCGGCGCTGCTCACCAGCAAATTACTCTGGCGTGGTGGGAAACCCGAAACCAGTACGAACTGTTTGTGTCAGAGTCGGTCCTGCGTGAGTGTGGCGCTGGCAACCCAGATGCCGCCCAAAAGCGGTTGGCAGTGTTAAATGACGTGCCATTGCTCTTAATCACTGAGCAGGCACTCAATATCGCGGAGTCGTTGGTGAGGCAAGGAATCGTCCCGCCCCGGGCGGCGGAAGATGCGCTGCACATTGCGGTCGCCACGGTCAATGGTGTGGATTATCTGCTGACATGGAACTGTCGGCATATCGCAAACCCGGAGATACAAAGAGGCATTGCTGCTTACTTGGAGCAGATTGGTTGGTTCCTTCCGTTTATTTGCACCCCGGAAGAACTTTTTGGAGAAGAAAATGTGAATGATGAAATCGTCGATGAAGTACGGGCCATTCGAGATGCACACGCCGCCAAGTTCGGCTATGACCTGCGTGCAATTTATGAAGACCTGAAGAAATCAGAGGCTGAGCATATTGCTGCTGGGCACCCCTTTGTACCTCCACCGCCCGTACCCCAAGCGCCTGACTCTGCATTGCAGCGGACCCGCTTTGCGCGCCGCTGAATTTGGACGTTCGCCCCCACCTTCTCGCGGCAGCACAGAGTGTATTCGTACGCACAAGGCTTGTAGTGCCGTTCGTTTTCGCACTGGATTCCGAATACCCGTATAATTTGGACTGACTTGGTGGTGGTATGGTTTTCGGGTGGCAAACGCTCGCGTTCGCGGGCCCACCGTTCCCAATAGCCGGCAGCCTGCCGGTTTTTTTGTTCCTTCTTTCCGCTTTTTATGGGTTGATATGCGAATTTTGCTCAGCAACGATGATGGCTATTTTTCGCCGGGGATCGACTGCCTGGCGCGTATGCTGGCACAGGTGGCCGACATTACCGTTGTGGCCCCTGAGCGCGACCGCAGCGGCGCCAGCAATTCCCTCACACTGGATCGTCCGCTGTCCTTGAGGCGCACGCCCAACGGTTATTATCATGTGAACGGGACGCCGACCGATTGCGTGCATCTGGCGGTAACCGGGATGCTTGACGAGCTTCCGGACATGGTTGTTTCCGGGATCAATCTCGGCGCCAATATGGGCGATGACACGATCTATTCGGGTACCGTCGCGGCGGCTACCGAAGGTTATCTGCTTGGCGTTCCGTCGCTTGCCGTTTCCCTGTGCAGCAAGGCCGGCGTGTATTTCGAAACGGCGGCGCGCGTGACTCTGGAAATGGTGCAATTAATTCAGCGCCAGGAAATTCGCGAGCCCGTGCTGCTCAACGTCAATGTTCCGGATGTGCCCTTTGATCAGTTGCGCGGCAAGGTCGTTACGCGGCTTGGCAAACGGCACAAGGCCGAAGCGGTGGTGCGCACCGTGACGCCACGCAACGAGACAGTCTATTGGGTAGGAGCGGCCGGTGAAGCGCAGGATGCCGGAGAAGGCACTGATTTTTTTGCGGTAAGCAATAATCAGGTTTCGATCACCCCCTTGCAGATTGACCTGACGCATAACGCGCAGCTGCCGCTGATTCGCACTTGGCTGGCGCAATGAATCGAAGCGTTTCCGGTATCGGCATGACCTCGCAGCGCACGCGCGGGCGCATGATCGAGCGCCTGCGCGAGCAAGGGATTCGTGACGAGCGTGTACTGACGGCCATTGCCGCCGTGCCGCGTCACGTTTTTGTTGAAGAGGCGCTGGCCTCACGCGCCTACGAAGATACAGCGCTGCCGCTCGGTTTTTCTCAGACGATATCGCAGCCCTATATCGTGGCGCGCATGATCGAGGTGCTGCGCGATGGACGCGAACTGGGCAAGACGCTGGAAATCGGTGCGGGCTGCGGCTATCAGGCGGCCGTTCTGGCGCAACTGACCGACGAGGTTTATGCGGTCGAGCGGATCGAACTGCTGCTGGCCAAGGCCAAGCTCAATTTGCGTGCGATACAGCAGTTCAAGGTTCGCCTGAAATATGCCGATGGGCAACTCGGGCTTCCTGAAGCTGCGCCTTTTGATACGATCATCGTTGCGGCGGCGGCATCGTGTGTTCCCACGGCGCTTTTGCAGCAACTTGCGCTTGGTGGCAGAATGCTCTTGCCGTTGGGTGCGGGTGATCAATTCCTTCTGCTGATTGAACGTCATGCTCAGGGCTACGTTGAAACGCGTCTGGATGGTGTTCGCTTTGTTCCGCTACTTTCAGGACTTGAATGAAGAATAATTGTTTCTTTGCCAAGCTGGGGCCGGGTTTTGCTCTCGCCACCCTGCTTGTTTTGGCGGCTTGTGCAAGCAAGTCACCAGCCCCTGTCTCGGGTGGAGGTCAGTCGCCTGTTTCCGTGGCTACAGTTATCAGGGACAGCTATACCGTCAAGAGTGGCGATACGCTCTACAGCATCGCGCGCGAACACGGAATGGATTATCGCGAACTGATTACGCTGAACGGAATCGACAGCCCGAACCGTATTACGCCCGGCAGGGTGCTGAAGGTCAGGCCGCAGGGGGGGACAACGACGAGCGTCGCATCAACGGCGCCGGTGAGCTCCGATGTGGTACAGGCGAGGCCAATTGGCGCCGAACCGGGGATTGAGCAACGACCGCTGGTCAGCGGCTCCGAAGCCCTCAAGCGTGAGCCCAAGGCCGGTAAGGAAGCCTACTCGGATCAGGCCTTGGCCAAGGCGCAAGGCCAGTCGAAGGCTGGCGAACCCCTTGCCCCCGTGGTCAAGACAGAAACCAAGCCTGCCGAGCCGGCCTTGAGCGGTGACGAGATGGCCTGGATCTGGCCAGCCAACGGCAAGATGATTGGCACCTATGCCGAAGGCGGCAACAAGGGCATCGACATCGCTGGCAAGGCCGGTGATCCGGTGATTGCCGCCAGCGACGGGAAAGTGATCATCGCCAATTTCCTGCGCGGTTACGGCAAGCTGGTGATCGTCAAGCACAACAACACCTACGTTTCGGTCTACGGACACAATCAGACCCTCCTGGTCAAGGAAGGTCAAACGGTCAGCAAGGGCCAGAAAATCGCCGAGATGGGCAATACTGATGCCGATCAGGTCAAACTGCACTTCGAGGTTCGCAGTCAGGGCAAGCCGCTTGATCCTCTCAAGTATTTGCCGCAGCGCTGATCATGTCCGGCGATCCTGATTCTGACTCCGACTCCGCTTTCGGCGAAGACGCGATGCCGCAGGAAGGGTCGCCCGAAGAGTTATTCCTGAGCGAACCGGAAGACGAAGTCATTGCCCCGACGCCGGAAGTCGAACTGCTCAACGACGTTACCCAGCATTACCTCAACGAGATCGGCGCCAAGCCCTTATTCACTCCAAAAGAAGAGTACGACTGGGCGTGCCGTGCACGCAGCGGTGAGTTTGCCGCACGGCAGAAAATGATCGAACACAATCTGCGACTGGTGGTGAACATTGCCAAGCACTACCTCAATCGGGGTATTCCTCTACTCGACCTGATTGAAGAAGGCAACCTCGGTCTGATTCATGCCATTGAGAAGTTTGATCCGGAACGCGGATTTCGCTTCTCGACTTATGCCACCTGGTGGATCCGTCAGAGTATCGAGCGTTCGATCATGAACCAGTCGCGTACCATTCGCCTGCCGGTGCATGTGGTCAAGGAGATCAATCTGGTCCTGCGCTCCTTTCGGCATCTGGAATTGGCCAACGGCAAAGAAATCCACATGGAACAGATTGCCCACCTCATCGACCGCTCGGTTGAAGACGTTCGCCGCGCATTGGCGCTCAACGAGCACATCGCCTCGCTTGATGCGCCACTGGAAATCGACCCCAATCACACCATTGCCGACGCCATTGCCGATGAAAATGCGCTCGATCCGGAAAGTCTGCTCCAGACCAACGAAATCGGTCATCTGGTAAGCCACTGGGTTGAGCAGTTGCCGGAGAAGCAGCGCCGGGTGCTTGAACGTCGTTACGGCCTGGGGGGGGCTGAAATAAGCACGCTCGAAGAGGTCGCCGCAGATCTAAAACTGACCCGCGAGCGTGTCCGCCAGATCCAGATCGAAGCGCTCGACCAGCTTCGCCGCGTCATCAAGCGCGGCGGCGTGACGCGCGACAACCTGTTGTGATGGTTTAAGTAATTAACCGAAAAACCTCACCGCAAAGGCGCAAAGGCGCGAAGGACGCAAAGAAACGTAGGGTTACGATTTATTACTGCCCGTATATTTGGTGACCAGAATTTGTGTTGGAGCCAATAGGTAGGTATTTGATCTTCTTTGCGGAACTTTGCGTCCTTTGCGCCTTTGCGGTGAATATCTGAGCTTCTCAGAATTAAGAAAGTTTGCCATGGGTAATAAAGTAGCAATCTTCGATTCGTCCTTGAGGGACGGTGCTCAAGCCGAGGGAATCTCGTTCTCCGTGGACGACAAGCTGAAGATCCTCGAACTTCTCGACGAGCATGGGGTGGACTACATCGAGGCTGGAAACCCTGGTTCGAACCCCAAGGATCTCGAGTTCTTCGCCCGGGCCAGGAGCATCGTTCTGAAACACGCCAGGCTCGCCGCTTTTGGCAGTACCCGCCGGCGTGGCATCCAAGCGGAGAGTGACGACAACGTTCAATCCATGCTGCTCGCCGATACCCCGGTCATTGTCATTTTCGGCAAGAGCTGGGATTTTCATGTGACCGACATTATCCGCACCACGCTTGACGAAAACCTCAACATGATCAGCGATACCCTGGCCTTCTTCAAGGCCAGGGGCAAGGAAGTGATTTACGACGCCGAGCATTTCTTCGACGGCTACAAGAACAATCCGGACTACGCCGTCAAGTCGCTGCAGGCCGCCGTCGACGGTGGTGCCGACTGCCTGGTTCTGTGCGACACCAACGGCGGAACTTTCCCGTCCGAAGTGGCCAAAATCGTAAAACGCATGGTTGCCGTTTTCAGCGTGCCGATCGGCATTCATGCGCACAATGACTGCGGCATGGCGGTGGCCAATAGCGTGATGGCCGTTGAGAATGGTGCCCGGCACGTTCAGGGAACCTACATCGGCTTCGGCGAGCGCTGCGGCAACGCCAATCTATCGACCATCATCGCCAACCTGGGTGTCAAGGCTAATTTTGACTGCCTACCCGCCGACCAGTACCGCAACATTACCCGCGTGGCACGCCATATTGCGGCCATCTCGAACGTTGCGCTCAATGAGCGCGACCCCTTCGTCGGCAACTGCGCCTTTGCCCACAAGGGCGGCATGCATATCGATGGCGTGAACAAGGCGGCACATTCCTTCGAACACATCAACCCGGATCTGGTCGGTGGCCAGCGCCGCTTCCTGATGAGTGAGGTTTCGGGCCGGCGCATGATTCTGGAGAAAATCTGGGAAGTCGATGCCAGCATCACCAAGGACGATGCGGTGACCGACAGCATCATCAAACGCCTCAAGGAGCTGGAGCATGAAGGCTATCAGTTTGAAGGTGCGGAAAGCACCTTCGAACTGGTTATTCGCAAACAACTCGGCAAGTACCGCCCGTTTTTCGAGCTTGGTCACTTCAGGATCATTGGCGAACATCCGGCCAATGGCGACTATGGTTCATCGGCCATCATCAAAGTGAAAGTCGACGGCACCGATGAAATTACCGCTGCCGAAGGCGACGGCCCGGTGCATGCGCTCGACCGCGCGCTGCGCAAAGCGCTGGACAAGTTCTATCCGGAGCTCGCCAACGTTCATCTGACCGATTACAAGGTGCGTGTCATCAACGGCAAGGATGCGACCGCCGCCAAGGTTCGCGTATTGCTTCAATCGACGGACGGCGACGCGGTGTGGACAACGGTGGGGGTATCAACGGACATCATTGAGGCGAGCTGGATTGCCCTGGTCGATTCAATCGAATACAAGCTCTTGAAACTGGAAGAGGCCAAGGTCGCTGTTGCGCACTAGATCGGCTACTCGATCAGCAGCGTCCGTCACGAAAAATCGCTCCCAGCAGGCGAATGTGACAAGTCGGCAGTTCGCTTTACTGCTTTCGCAAGAGGCTCTACTGTCACCTTGATGGGCTGTCCAGCACTCACGGCGGATTTGAGCGAGACACTGAAGACAAAAAACTTTGTGCTATGCGTTTGAATTTCCTATCCTGAGGGAAGGGAGAGTTGCTCATGAGCAAAATAAAAATTGCGACGGTGTGGCTGGATGGTTGTTCTGGTTGCCATATGTCGTTTCTCGACATGGACGAGCGTCTGCTTGCTATCGCGGACAAAATCGATCTCGTGTACAGCCCGTTGGTGGACGCCAAGATATTTCCGGAGAACGTGGACCTCACCCTGGTTGAGGGCGCGGTCAGCAACGAAGACGATTTGCACAAAATTAAACTCGTTCGCTCACGCACGAAGCTGCTCATGGCTCTGGGCGATTGTGCGGTTACCAGCAACGTGCCCGGTATGAGAAATTACTTCAGCCGCGACGAAATTCTCCGCCGCGCGTACATCGAGAATGCCTCGGTGAATCAAGGCATACCGACAGAAACGATCCCACAGTTGCTGCCAAAATCGAAACCGATCCACGAATACGTGAAGGTCGATATTTTTGTGCCGGGTTGTCCGCCCCACGCGGACATCATTTTCAATGCGGTTGCTGCTTTGCTCGAAGGGCGCCTGCCCGATTTGGAAAACCAGGCCCGGTTCGGCTGATTCGAGGAGACGCGCCATGGAAAAACTCATCACGATCGATCCGGTCACACGAATCGAAGGTCATTCCAAGATAACGATCCGGCTGGATGATCAGGGCAAGGTTGAGGTCGCCCGCTTGCACATCACGCAGTTCCGCGGCTTCGAGAAATTCACCGAGGGTCGGCCATTCCAGGAAATGCCTTCGCTGACCGCGCGGACGTGCGGTATTTGTCCGATCAGTCATCTGCTCGCCTCGGCGAAAGCGTGCGACAGCATCCTGGCGGTGCGCATTCCGGAGTCCGCGGCAATGCTACGCCGCGTGATCAACTACGCCCAAATCATCCAGTCGCACGCGCTGAGTTTTTTTCATCTGAGTTCGCCGGACTTGCTGCTGGGTATGGATTCCGATCCCGCGTCACGCCACATCTTCGGTGTTGCCGCGCAATTTCCCGAGTTGGCGAAAGACGGAATCTGGCTGCGCAAATTCGGCCAGCGGATCATCGAGCGGATGAGCGGCAAGCGGATTCATCCCACGTGGATCGTTCCTGGTGGCGTCAGCAGTCCTCTGAGCGCCGAAGTGCGTGAGCAGATCGTCGCCGAGCTTCCGCAGGCTATCGCCATCGCTCACAAAACCCTCGAATGGTTCAAGCCCGCGATCAAGAAATACCAGGACGAGATCGACACCTTTGCGAACTTTCCCAGCCTGTTCCTTGCTCTTGTCTTGCCCGACGGAACGATCGAACACTATGACGGGCTCATGCGTGTCGTGGATTCACAGCGCGAAATTATCGTCGACAAACTTGAGCCCAGCGCCTATACGGACTACATCGCCGAAGCCGTCGAACCGGATAGCTACCTGAAATCACCCTTCTTCAAACCGTTTGGCTATCCCGAAGGCATGTATCGCGTCGGTCCGCTGGCTCGCCTCAATGTGTGTGACCGCATGGGCACACCGCTGGCCGAGCGCGAACTCGACGAATTCCGCGCCTTGCAGCCGGATGGTGCTGTGCTCAGCTCGTTCCACTTTCACTATGCCCGCCTCATTGAAATTCTCTACGCCCTCGAACGCGTTTCAGAGTTGCTCGGCGCGCCGGAAATTTTGAACACCCGGGTGCGCGCGATGGCGGAACCGAACAAACTCGAAGGTATCGGTGTCTCCGAGGCTCCACGCGGCACGCTGATTCATCACTACAAGATCGACACGAATGGCCTGATCACCTGGGCCAACCTCATCATCGCGACCGGACACAATAATCTGGCGATGAACCAGGGCATCACCCAGGCCGCCAAGCATTTCGTGGATGGAATGAAAATCACCGAAGGCGCGCTCAACCGCGTCGAAGCGGTCATCCGTTGCTACGACCCATGCCTGAGCTGCTCCACACACGCGCTTGGGGAAATGCCGCTGCGTATCGAACTGACCGATCCGGCCGGCGAAATTCTGGACGCTTGCGAACGTGCTTAACACACTCGATGCAACACTCGTCATCGGCTACGGCAACGACCTGCGCGGCGATGATGGCGCTGGAATACGCGCGGCGACGATCATCGCTGCGCAGTCACCGCATTTGCGGGTCATCATCACGCCTCAGCTTACGCCCGATCTGGCCGAGGACATCGCGTCAGCAACTCAGGTTATCTTCGTTGACGCGTACATGGCGTGTGCGACCGGTGCAAATCTTCGTATTGAAGAAATTTCCGGGGACGACGTGGATAGCGCAAACGTAATGGGACATCACGGCAGTCCTAGTGATCTGCTGCATCTGGCTAATCAACTTTTCGGTAGAGCTCCCGAGGCTTGGCTAGTCGGAATTCCGGCATACAGTTTCGCCGCGGGCGAATCAATCTCATCCGAAACCTTGTACTGGATTGATGAGGCGGTTGCGCTAATCGGAGAGCGTGCATTTTCTAAAAAATAGGAAGGGGGTTCAAAATGATCGCGGCAGAAGCCAAGCCACTCTCGGAACAGGTCATCGATGAAATCATTGCGCGCCACCCCGACAAGACCGGCGACGTGCTCAGCGTCCTTGAGGAAATCCAGGAAAGACATCCGCTGAAGTATCTGCCGGAGGAAACGCACGACTACGTCGCACGGAAAATGGGCGTGTCGCGTTCACAGATTCTTAGCGTCGTTACCTTCTACGCCTTCTTCAACCTCAAGCCGCAGGGCAGGCACACCGTAACGGTTTGCCGTGGCACCGCGTGCCACACGCGCGGTTCGAAACCGCTTCTCGATTCGCTCAAAGCCAGCGCCGGATTTCACCAGGACGATGAAGAAACCGGTTCGACGGCATCATTCACGACGCCAGACTTTGGGCTCACCATCCGCACCGTCGCCTGCTTCGGCCAGTGCGCACTTGCGCCAGTTGCCGCCATTGATCACGACATTTACGGGCATGTCAGCGATATCAAACTTCGCAAACTCGTCGCGGCAATTGACGCAGGGGAAAGGCAATGAGAATTCACGATCTCGACGGGCTGCATGACATCCGGCGCACGGGCATGATGAAAATCCTGCCGGGCAAGCCGCGCATCGGGGTCGGCATGGGCACCTGCGGCATAGGCAACGGTGCGCGCGACGTAATGAACTCGCTTGCCGAAGCGCTGAAAAAACAGTCTGTCGATGCTCAACTCACTCCGGTCGGCTGCTTCGGCTTTTGCGCTGTTGAACCGCTCGTAAGCGTACACATTCCCGGATTCCCGCTCGTAGTGCTCAGCCAGGTCGCCCCCGATGATGCCGCCATGATCGTTAAGGCTATTGCGTCCAACCGGCCGCCAGTGGAAAAGGCGCTGTGCAAAATCGAGGAGTGGGATCATCTCACCGGCCACGTGATGTATGGCCGCGGTCTTCCCGATCTACCAAACTGGAATGAGATTCCGTTCTTCAAAAACCAAAAGAAAATTGTTCTGCGCGATTGCGGCCTGATCAATCCCGAGGACATTGAGGAGTACATCGCTGTTGGTGGATACCATGCCTTCTATCAGGCCACGCAAAAGCCGAACGTCAACGAGATTGTCGAAGAAGTAAAAAAATCGAAACTGCGCGGACGCGGTGGCGCGGGCTATCCGACTGGCGTGAAATGGGACCTTTTGCGCAAGGCCGTCGCCGACCAGAAATACATCATCTGCAACGCCGACGAAGGCGACCCCGGTGCTTACATGAACCGTAACGAAATCGAGAGCGATCCGCACATGCTCATCGAGGGCATGCTCATCGGCGCGTTTGCGATGGGCGCGACGCAAGGCATTGTCTATTTGCGGGCAGAGTATCCGCTCGCCGTCCATCGCCTGAAACGCGCTGTGGCCGAGGCACGCGAGTTCGGCCTCATCGGCGAACACGTCTTCGGAACGAATTTCAATTTCGACATAAAACTCATCGAAGGCGCCGGTGCATTTGTCTGCGGCGAAGAAACCGCGATGATCGAATCGCTCGAAGGTCGTGCCGGGCGTCCCCATCCGCGTCCACCATTCCCGGCACAAAAAGGCTTGTGGGGAAAGCCAACGAACATCAACAACGTCGAAACCTGGTGCAACGTTCCCGTCATCATTGCCCGTGGCGGATCGTGGTTCGCCGAAATAGGAACGACGCACAGTTCGGGGACCAAGGTTTTCTCGTTGGTGGGAAAAATCAAAAATACCGGTCTTGTCGAACTGCCGCTGGGCACGCCACTCAAGAGCGTTATCTACGATATCGGCCAGGGAAGTCCCGACGGCAAACGCGTGAAGGCCGTGCAATCTGGCGGCCCGTCCGGCGGCTGCATTCCGGCGACGCATTTCGACGTGGCGATTGATTATGAATCGCTCGCGCAAATCGGAGCGATCATGGGTTCGGGTGGCATGGTGGTGATGGATGAAGATAACTGCATGGTCGATGTCGCGCGCTACTTCGTCGAGTTTTCGCACTCCGAATCCTGCGGCAAATGTGTTCCGTGCCGCGCTGGCCTCGAGCAGGCGCTGCGCATTCTGAAAAAAATCACCGGTGGCAGCGCCGAGGAATCCGATATTCAGGATCTTGAAGAACTCGCGCAGATGATCAAGGAAATGTCGCTGTGCGGACTCGGCCAGACGGCGCCGAATCCCGTGCTCACCACGCTGCGCTATTTCCGGCGCGACTACGAAGAACACCTTCGCACCCGTCGGTGCCGTGCGGGGGTTTGCGAAAAACTCTTCCTCTCGCCCTGCGAAAATTCCTGCCCGCTGCACATGCGCATCCCGGAATTCCTCGAACTGACAAAACGCGGACGAATTGCCGACGCAGCAGAAATGATCTGGCTTGACAATCCTCTGCCCGGCTCGACCGGGCGCATCTGCCAGCATCCGTGCGAAAGCCAGTGCCGCCGTAAAAGCGTGGATGCGCCGGTCAACATGCGCGAAGTCCATAGGTTCATTTCGGACCAGATATTCGCCGGCCCCTTGCTCGCCGAAATCAAGATGCGCCTTGCCGGGCGCCGCATGGCAGCGACCGGAAAAAAAATTGCGATTGTCGGTGCAGGTCCATCCGGACTGAGCGCTGCGTTCTATCTCGCTCTGCTCGGGCACGACGTTACCGTTTTCGAAGCGCGCGAAGAAGCCGGCGGAATGTTGCTCTACTCGCTCCCGCAGTATCGCCTGCCAAAAGCAGTGCTCAGACTAGAACTCGACGTTATCGAAAGCCTCGGCGTGAAATTTTGCTTCAACCAGAAACTCGCTGCGGGCGTTTCACTTGATGTTCTTGAAGTTGAGAACGATGCCGTTTTCCTCGCGACCGGAACATGGAAAGCGATGACCGCCGGTATCCCCGGCGAGGAATCGCCGAGCGTCTGGCATGCGATTCATTTCCTCGAACAGGTGGCGCGCAAAGAACCGACGAACATCGGCAAGAAGGTCATTGTCATCGGCGGTGGCAACGCTGCGGTCGATTCTGCGCGCACTGCGCTGCGGCTCGGGTGCGATGTCACCATCGCCTATCGCCGCGAACGGCAGGACATGCCCGCGATTGCCGAGGAAGTCGACGATGCACAAGCCGAGGGCGTAAAACTGATGTTCCTCGTCTCGCCGCAGCGCGTCGTTTCCGACGAACGCAGCCGCATTACCGGCATTGAACTGATGCGTACAAAACTTGGTGATTTCAACCTCGACGGTCGTCGCCGACCGGTTTCCAGCGGTGAAACAATCATTGTTCCGTGCGACAACATTATTCTCGCCATCGGCGAACGGCCCGACGTCGAACCGCTACGCCGCTCTGGAATTCACGTGCGTGAAAACGATACCGCCGCCGCCGACTGGGTCACCTATGAAACCAACCGCCCGTATGTTTTCGCTGGCGGAGATCTGGTTACCGGCGCATCGAATGTTTCCTCGACGATGGCCACCGGCAAGAACGCCGCGCGGGCGATCGACGGCATTCTCACCGGGCAGGATCACTTTGCGGACTTGCTCAAGACAGTCGACGTTCCTCAGGTCGTTCCCGCCGAACCGGAAGGCGGCGCGCGACACACTTCGCCTGAACTGCCGGCGGATCAGCGCAAGTCACATTTCGAGGAAACCATTCTCGGCCTGACAAAGGAAAACGCCATCGCCGAAAGCAGCCGCTGCCTTCGCTGTGACGTCCATGAACCGTGTGCTGTGAAAGGGTAGGGTGAGACCATGCCAAAGATCATCAAGTTGAAAATTTCCGGAATGGAATTCACGGCAAACGAAGGCAGCACAATTCTCGACCTTGCTCGCGCGAACAGCATCTTCATTCCCACGCTGTGCAACTTCAAAGGTCTGTCCAACGTCGGCGCATGCCGTTTGTGCATGATTGAAATCCGCGGCGTGCCGCGCCTGCTGCCCGCCTGTGCGACCCTCGTGGCCGAGGGAATGGACGTCACGGTCGATTCGCCCAAGGTGACGAAGTACCGGAAAATGATTCTCGAACTGCTTTTTGCGGAACGCAATCACGTCTGCGCGGTGTGCGTTTCGAACGGCCACTGCGAATTGCAGTCGCTCGCGCAACAACTCGGCGTCAATCACACCCGCTATCCGTACCGCTATCCAATCTACAAGTACGATGCCTCGCACCCGAAATTCAACTACGACGCGAATCGCTGCATCCTGTGCACACGATGCATGCGAGCGTGCGAAGAAGTCGAAGGCGCACGAACATGGAACGTGATGGGCCGCGGCATCAACTCCATGATGGTGACCGACCTGAACCAACCCTGGGGCCAGTCGCTGTCCTGTACCTCATGCAGCAAATGCGTCCACGTCTGCCCCACCGGCGCACTAAGCGAAAAAAACTGCGCTGTCGGCGAGATGATGCCACGCAAAAACGTCATTCCCTACCTGACGTCGATGCGTTATAGCGGTCGGTGATTGTTCCAGTCGGGGCCGGGCGCTATAGCCTGCCCATCAGCAACAGGACGATCAGGATGAGCAGTACCAAACCGAGACCGCCGCTTGGGCCGTAACCCCATCCCCGGCTGTGGGGCCAGCTTGGAATGGCGCCAATAAGCATCAAAACGACAACGATCAGCAGAATTGTTCCTAATGACATTTGATGTCTCCTCACAGTAGTTCCAGGCCGCCCGGCCTTCAGGAAAATCAGCGCAGCCCGCCAATGCTGCTTTTCCCGGAACGCCACAACCCGTCTTCCGACGGTTAATAAAACGGCTTCTTCGAGGCGGTATTTCTTTTCCGGACTGTGCAGCGATCGCCCCCGCTGGCGCGAATCATCGTCACATCCTCGCCCGTAGCCTGACTCTGTTGAGGGCAGGAGTCTGTGCGACAGCGCACATTGCTCAGGGTATTTTGACTCGCCTTGCACGAGCCTCCAGGGCAGTGCTCTGAAACGATGACGGTTGCCATGCGTTCGCTGGCGCACAGACGGGCGCTCGGGAGAAGAACAGAATTTGTCTCTCATCTTGTCGCTCATTCATTTCAATCAGGAGAGATCATGACTAACACATTTGCCACAAACACCGGGATTGTTCAGCCCACCGGGGAAACACTGGTAGCAGACCTGAAAACAATTGTTGGCGATGCCGACACGCTGCTCAAGGAAATGGCCAGTTACACCGCCGAAGAGTTCGCCGTGGCGCGCAAGCATATCGAAGGCAAGCTGGCCGAAGCCAGAACGCGAATCGACGATGCGCGCATCGTGCTCACCCGCAAGGCTTGTGACGCTGCCAATGCGACCAATGAATACATCAGCGAGAACCCCTGGAAAGTGGTCGGGATTGCGTCGCTGGCCGGACTCGCCGCCGCCTTGCTGATCTTCCGCCGCTCCTGCAGCCAAAGCCAAAGTAGGTCGGGTTAGGTCGCAGACCGTAACCCGACACCACCGCTTGCGTCGGGTTACGCTATCGCTAACCCGACCTACATAAAATTCTACAAGCGATCTGTTGTTGCACCAAAATTTGTCATTAACGGGAGAATGAAATGTCCAGTGTCGGTTATCACGAACCTGTGGACGAGTTGTCCGCTGAAACACGCGACATGCACCGAGCCCTAGTTTCCCTGATGGAAGAACTAGAAGCGGTTGATTGGTACAACCAGCGCGTTGATGCCTGCGTTGATACGGGTCTGCGAGCCATCATCGAGCATAATCGGGACGAAGAGAAAGAGCATGCCGCCATGCTTTTGGAATGGATTCGGCGCAAGGACACTCGTCTCTCCAAAGAGTTGAAGGAGTACCTGTTCACCAACGGAGATTGACGGCATGGGTGTTCAGCCGACTACCGTCCTCATTGTCGAAGACGATGCCACTGATGCACGATTAATCAGGGAGGCTCTCGCCACCACGGGAGGCAGCCCGTTTCATGTCGAATGGGTAACGCAACTCACCACTGCGCTTGAACGGCTGACCAGGGGTAATGTCGACGTTGTCCTGCTTGACCTGTCGCTGCCCGATGGGCAAGGCATTCCCGCTTTTGATCAGGTATTCCAGGCGGCGCCGAACGCCCTGATCCTGGTCTTGAGTGCGGCAAATGAGGAAAAAACGACTCGCCAGGCCGTCCAGCGCGGCGCTCAGGACTATCTGGCCAAAGCCCATGTCGACGCCCACTGGCTGCCACGTGCCCTGCGTTACGTCATCGAGCACAAGGCTACCCGCGGCAAGCTGCAAGACAGCGAGGCAAGCTTTCGCGCCATGAGCGATGCATCCCCGCTGGGCATCTTCGTTTCCGACAGTCAGGGCAGTTGCACCTATACCAACGCCGCCTATCACAAAATATCGGGACTGAACTTCGAACAGACGCTTGGCAGCAACTGGATGACGGCAATCCACCCCGAGGATAGAGCGCGTGTGCTTGCCGAGTGGCGAGCGGCAGCGATGGGCGAGGAGCCATTTCAGACCGAATATCGTTTTCTGCAGGAAAATGAGAACATCGTGTGGACGCGCGTCAGCAGCGCCCCCATGCTTGACGGTTTGCACGCTAACGGCCGCGTGAAAACGGTCGAGGACATCAGCGAGCGCAAGGCCGCCGAGTTCAAGTTGCTGGCGGTGGAAGAAGCGCTGTATGACGAAAAGGAACGCGCCCAGGCTACCCTCAACTCGATTGGCGATGCCGTGCTGTCCACCGACCTGCTGGGCAATCTGACTTACATGAATCTGGTAGCCGAGACAATGACCGGCTGGCCTTATGCGGCGGCCCTGGGCCGTTCGCTTTCGGAGGTGTTCAGGATTATCAACGGCACGACACGCCAGGCGATTGCGAACCCGGCACAGCGCGCCATCAAGGAAAACAAAACTATTGGACTGGCGGCCGATTGCGTGCTGATTCGGCGTGACGGCTTCGAGTTCGCCATCGAGGATTCCTCGGCACCCATCCACAACCGGGATGGCCGGGTGAGTGGCGCAGTGATCGTTTTTCATGACGTCAGCACAGCAAAGTCGATGGCGCTGAAAATGACTCACATCGCCCAGCACGACTTTCTTACCGGTTTGCCGAATCGGGTGCTGCTGACCGAACGCCTGTCCCAGGCGATCCTGCTTGCCGACCGGCACCGCATGCAGGTTGCGCTACTCTTTCTCGATCTTGATAACTTTAAACACATCAACGATTCGCTCGGTCATGCCATTGGCGACAAATTGCTGGAGTCGGTGGCCGAGCGCCTGATGTCCTGTGTGCGGACCACGGATACGGTATGCCGCCAGGGCGGGGGTGAGTTCGTCATCCTGCTCGCTGAAATCGAACAGCAGCAGGATGCTGCCCTGATCGCGGAAAAGTTGCTTGCCGCCTCGGCCCTGCCGTACAGCATCGGCGGCCATGAACTGCATGTCACCCTGAGCATTGGCATCAGCGTCTATCCGGATGACAGCATCAATACCGACAGCGTGATGCAGAACGCCGACACCGCGATGTATCACGCCAAGTCAATCGGGCGTAACAACTACCAGTTCTTCAAGGCCGACATGAATACCAATGCGGTGCGCCGCCTGGTCATCGAAAACAGCCTGCGCCGCGCCCTCCGGCAGGAAGAGTTCCTGCTCCATTATCAACCGCAGATCGATATTGCCTCGGGCGCGATGATCGGCGCCGAGGCCCTGATCCGCTGGCAGGATCCGGATCTCGGGCTCATCCAACCGACGCAGTTCATTTCAATCGCCGAAGAGTGCGGCCTGATCGTGCCAATCGGCCGCTGGGTTCTGCGCGAAGCCTGCCGCCAGGTCAAAGCCTGGCTCGATTCAGGACTGCACGCCGTGCCCGTGTCGGTCAATGTTTCGGCGCTGGAGTTTCGGGACAAAAACTTTCTTTCCGGGCTTGGCGCGATCCTGAAGGAAACCGGGCTGGCGCCGCACTATCTCGAACTTGAGCTGACCGAAAACATCATCATGCACGACGCCAAGGCATCGGCGTCGGTTCTGGAGGCGATCAAAGCCATGGGCGTGAGGCTGGCCATCGACGACTTCGGTACCGGTTATTCGAGCCTGAGCTACTTGCAACGCTTCCCGATCAACACCCTGAAGATTGATCAGTCCTTCGTGCGCGACATCGCCACCAATACCTATGGTGCAAACATCGTTAGCGCGGTGATCGGCATGGGGAAAAGTCTCGGGCATCGGGTTATTGCCGAAGGTGTCGAAACACAGGAGCAGGTCGACTTCCTTCAGGCCAGCCAATGCGCGCAAGGGCAGGGCTTTAAGTTCAGCCTGCCGCTAGTCGCCGATGCCTTCGCGTGCCTGCTGACAAAATAGCTGTGTGCGGCAACGCACCGACTATTTCAGCTCCCGGCGCTATGGTGCTGTTGAGCTTGCGATGCAACGTGAGCTTCGGGGTCCGATGGTTTCATTACAACAAACCTGTTTTATTCACCTATGGAGAATCGATCATGAAACAACTGAACAACTATCTTTCAGCATTCTTTCTTGCCCTGGTGCTGGTAACAGCCGTGGGGTGCGCATCAACGTCCAAGCAGGAAGGCACGGGCGAGTATATCGACGACAGCGTCATCACCACCAAAGTGAAGGCCGCCATCCTCAATGAGCCGACACTGAAGGTTGCCGAAATCAACGTCGAAACCTTCAAGGGTGTGGTACAACTGAGCGGTTTTGTGAGCTCGCAGGCGGCATCGAGCAAGGCTGTTGAAGTGGCTCGCAGCGTTGGGGGCGTGAAATCCGTCAAGAATGACATGCGCATCAAGTAAGCAATGGCAGCCCGCAAGGGCTGTTTTTATATCTGATGGGTGCGCGAATTTTATTAACTGGAAAGGTGTCCCGAATTGAACACCGGCACAACGTTTTTCGGGTATTTGCACCAACTGACGGCGCGGTTGCGCGGTGGTCTGTCACCCAATAATCTTGACGAAGAATCACCGCTGCGCTCGGAGCTGTTCAGCGCCGATCAGATGGAACAGCACGGCAAGGCCTTGGCCGCTTCGCACCAACTGGCTTCGGGCCGCGCTCCGGACCAGTTGCTGGTGCGTCTGGCAGCAAACGAAAGCACCCTGGTCGATGTTTGCAACCTGCTCGCCGCTGCGGTTACCGAGAATCGTCGGATCACTCCGGCCGGTGAGTGGCTGCTTGATAATTTCTATCTCATCGAAGAGCAGATCCGAACCGCCAAGCGGCATCTGCCAAAAGGGTATAGCCGGGATCTGCCGCGCCTAATCAGTTCGCCATTCCAGAGCGCAGGGATGGCCGCCGGCCTACCCCGCGCCTATGACATCGCGCTTGAAATTGTGGCGCACGGTGATGGCCGGGTGGACACTGAAGTCCTGAATCGTTTTGTGGCGGCTTATCAGAGTGTCACCGTGCTCAAGCTTGGCGAGTTATGGGCGACCCCGATCATGCTGCGCCTGGCGATCATCGAGAATCTTCGTCGTGTCGGCGTGCGTATCTCGGCTGGCCGGGCTGATCGTAACCTAGCCAACGTCTGGGCCGATCAGATGATGGAGACCGCCGAGAAAGACCCCAATGGTCTGATCCTGGTCATCGCCGACATGGCACGCTCAAACCCGCCGATGGTCAGTGCTTTCGTTGCCGAACTCGCGCGCCGCCTACAGGGTCGTGGACCTGCCCTGGCCCTGCCGTTGACCTGGATAGAACAGCGCCTCTCAGAATCGGGCCTGACCATCGAGCAACTGGTCCAGTCGGAAAACCAGCAGCAGGCCGCCGATCAGGTCTCGGTCAGCAACAGCATAGGCAGTCTGCGCGTTCTCGGTGCAGTGGATTGGCGCGTCTTCGTCGAGACCATGAGCCATGTTGAGCAGACCCTGCTTGGCGATCCGGCCGGCGTCTACGGCAGCATGGAATTTGCCACCCGCGACCGCTATCGTCACGCCACCGAAGAAATCGCTAAAAAAGGGTGCATGGACGAGGTCAAGGTGGCGCGTCAGGCTGTTGCGCTGGCCGCTGCCGCTTCGGTCAGTGAGACAGAGCAGGCGACCGCTGCGCGGGCGCAGCATGTCGGCTTCTACCTGATTGGCAAGGGCTTGCCGCAACTTGAGCGGGCGGCCAATGTTCGGCTTTCAGTTTTCGAGAGAATGCGCCGTGCGCTAGCCTGCTTTCCATTGGTCCTCTATCTGGGCCCCATTCTGCTATTTAGCGCGAGCCTGGCCGGGACGCTACTCATCCGTGCTCGTTCCGATGAACTCTTTACCGGGGCTTCTGCGGCGGTTTCGTATGGCTTGAGCGGCCTGCTTGGCATCGTCCTGCTGCTGGCGGCCAGCCAGTTGGCCGTGGCGCTGGCAAACTGGCTGGCCAGCCTGCTGGTGACGCCGCATGCGCTGCCCAGAATGGATTTCACCAAGGGTATTCCAGCACAAGCGCGCACCCTGGTCGTCGTTCCGACCATGCTCACCAGCGCCCAGGGCATCGAGAACCTGATCGAGGCGTTGGAAGTCAGGTTTCTGGCCAATCGCGATGACCACCTGCACTTTGGCTTGTTGACCGATTTTTGTGATGCAGCACTAGAATCGCTCCCCACGGACGCGCCGCTGGTGCAACTGGCTCAGGCGAAAATTATTGAGCTCAACGAAAAATATGGCAGCAGCAGCCTGCCCGTCCGCCACGATATTTTCTTCCTCTTCCATCGCCCGCGGCGCTGGAACCCGCAGGAAGCCGTGTGGATGGGTTATGAGCGCAAGCGCGGCAAACTGGCGGACTTGAATGCGCTGTTGCGTCCCGCCGCGTATGGCGAAAATGCTGTCGGCAGCGCGGCTTTTTCGCATCTCACTGGTGACCTTGCTGTGCTCAGTGAGGTCAAGTATGTCATTACCCTGGACACCGATACGCAGTTGCCGCGCGATGCGGCGCGGCAATTTGTCGGCACCATGGCGCACCCGCTCAATCGCCCGCTCTATGATCGAATGCAGCGGCGGGTGATTGACGGTTACGGCATCTTGCAGCCGCGTGTGGCGATCAGCCTGCCGGGAACCAACCGTTCGCGCTATGCGTAACTGTACGGCGGCGAACCGGGAATCGATCCCTATACCCGCGCCGTCTCCGATGTCTACCAGGATCTGTTCGACGAAGGCTCGTTCATCGGCAAGGGAATTTATGAGGTCGATGCTTTCGTGCAGGCGCTCGGTAGTCCCGGCACTCCCGACACTCCCGGTAGTTCACTTGCTAGTTGTTTTCCCGAGAATCTGATTCTTAGCCACGATCTTCTCGAAGGCTGTTATGCCCGCTCGGGGCTACTCAGCGACGTGCAGTTGTTCGAGGACTATCCATCCCGTTACGCCGCCGACGTCAGCCGCCGCTACCGCTGGATTCGCGGTGATTGGCAACTGGCCGGGTGGTTGTTGCGGCAAGTTCCGGGCATGAAGAAAGGTGACAGTCGCCCGACCAATCCGCTCTCCGCCCTGTCGCAATGGAAGCTCTTCGACAACCTGCGGCGCAGCCTCGTCCCGGCGGCACTGCTCCTGCTCCTGCTGCTCGGATGGACATTGCTGACGTCGGCTATTTCGTCGGCTGTTTTCTGGACCCTGTCGGTACTTGGCATCCTGCTCATTCCCACCCTGTTTAGCATCTTCCTGGAGATGCTGCGCAAACCGGACGAAGTGCTCGTGCGCCAGCATCTTGCAAGCGTTGCCCGCTCGGCGTCACGGTGCGGCAAGCAGGTGGTGTTCGAGCTCGCCTGTCTTCCCTACGAGGCTTTCTTTAGCCTGGATGCCATCGTGCGCACGATCTGGCGGATGCAGGTGAGTCGGCGTCACCTGCTCGAATGGAATCCGTCGAGCGAGGCTGATCTGCAAGCGGCGGCACGCGGCCGCAGTGAACGTGCTGAACTCGTCGCCGCCTTCCGCGCGCAGTGGGTTGGACCCGCCATCGCCCTGGCGCTGCTCATCCATCTAGCCAGCGCCAGGCCGGCCGTACTGGCCGTGGCGGCGCCGATTTTGCTCCTTTGGCTAAGCTCGCCGCTCATAAGCTGGTGGGTCAGCCGCCCGCTGGCGCGCCGCAAGGCAAATCTGACGCCCGAGCAGACCATGTTCTTGCGCATGCTGGCGCGTCGGACCTGGGCCTTCTTCGACCGTTATGTCGGGCCGGAAGATCACTGGCTGCCGCCCGACAATGTTCAGGAATATCGCGTTGCCGCCGTTGTGCACCGTACCTCGCCGACCAACATTGGTCTGGCGCTGCTGGCTAATCTGTCGGCCTACGACTTTGGCTACCTCCCTGCCGGGCAGCTTCTCGTGCGCACGGAAAATACCCTGCGCACGATGGACGGACTGGAACGCTACCGGGGGCACTTCTACAACTGGTACGACACGCAAACCCTGCAAGCACTGCCGCCGCTCTATGTCTCGACGGTGGACAGCGGTAACCTCGCCGGCCATCTGCTGATCCTGCGCGCCGGCCTGCTCGCCCTGGCTGATGATCCGATACTCGGCACGCGGCTGTTCGACGGTATGACCGACACCTTCAGAATTCTCGAGGATGTGCTCGACGATGAAGCCGAGTACGGTGTCGCCGCAGCGTTGATCGAATTCCGGAAGACGCTGAAGCACGCTTTCGTTACTCGCCAGGGAAATCTGACGGTCGCGCGGGCGACCCTGCTGCGGCTAACCAGCGGTGCTGACCAACTGCTCGCCCACTTCACCGCCAGCGACGATGTTAGCGGCGATCATGCCGATGACATTGAAGCGAAAGGCGAGGAAGCCCGTACCTGGGCACAGGCGCTGGCCCGGCAATGCCACACGGCGCTCGACGAACTGATGCTTCTTGCTCCCTGGCTGGAGCAGCCAACGGCAGCGAGCGTGCTGGATGCACTGGCCGACGGCGCCGCGTCGACTTTGCCGACCCTGCGCCAACTGGCCAAGGCCGGCAGCCTGTCTGCCCGCGACCGGATGGCCGCTATCGAAGTCCTGGCGCAGCACGCAGGAGAGCTTGCGAACATGGAGTACGACTTCCTCTTCGACAAGTCGCGTCATTTGCTGAGTATCGGTTACAACGTCGCTGAACACCGCATGGATACGGGTTTTTACGACCTGCTGGCCTCTGAAGTGCGGCTTGGCTGTTTCGTCGCCATCGCCCAGGGGAAATTGCCGCAGGAGAGCTGGTTCGCCCTCGGGCGTCTGCTGACTGGCACCGGCGGTGAACCGGTGCTGCTGTCGTGGAGCGGTTCGATGTTCGAGTACCTGATGCCGCTGCTGGTGATGCCAACTTACGACAATACGCTGCTTGACCAGACCTGCAAGGCGGCGGTCGCCCGTCAGATCGAATATGGCGGCCAGCGCGGTGTGCCTTGGGGAATGTCCGAATCCGGCTACAACACGGTCGATGTGCATTTGAACTACCAATACCGCGCTTTTGGCGTTCCTGGTCTGGGACTCAAGCGTGGCCTGGCCGAAGATCTGGTCGTTGCCCCCTATGCCTCGATGCTGGCCCTGATGGTGGCGCCCGAGGAGGCCTGCCTGAATCTGGAGAAACTTGCCGGCAAGGGTTTCATGGGACGCTTCGGCTTTTACGAAGCGATCGACTACACGCCGGTACGGCAACGGCGTGGGCAGTCGTGCGTGGTGGTGCGCTCCTTCATGGCGCATCACCAGGGTATGAGCTTGCTTGCTCTGGCCTATCAGATCCTGAACCGTCCGATGCAGCGGCGCTTTGCTTCGGATCGACTGTTCCAGGCGATCATGCTGCTGCTCCAGGAACGCATTCCCAAGGTTACGGCATTGTTTTCGCACACTGCCCGGCTGGCCGCAGCCGGTTCGAGCACGGCGGCCGCCGAAATTCCGATTCGCGTTTTTACCAGCCCGAACACGGTTATCCCCGAGGTGCAATTACTGTCCAATGGTCGTTACCACGTGATGATTACCAATGCCGGCGGTGGTTACAGTCGCTGGAAGGATCTCGCCGTCACCCGCTGGCGCGAGGATGGGACCTGCGACAATTGGGGCAGCTTTTGTTACATCCGCGAGTTGACCACAACAAGAGGCCATGATGAGAATGCTCAGACTGACGAGTTTTGGTCGGCCGCCTATCAGCCAACGCTCAAACGTCCTGAGAAATACGAAGCGATCTTCTCCGAGGGACGCGCCGAATTCCGTCGCCGCGACCCGGTTGACCCAGGCGTTGGCTCCGGCGGCGGTTATTTCGAAACGCATACCGAGATCGTTGTCTCGCCCGAGGATGACATCGAGTTGCGCCGGGTGCGCATCACCAATCGCTCACGGCTGCGCCGGGAGATCGAGGTCACCAGCTACGCCGAAGTGGTGATCGCGCCACAGGCCGCCGATGCGCTGCATCCGGCCTTCAGCAATCTGTTCGTACAAAGCGAAATCCTGCGTGATCGCCGCGCCATTTTATGCACCCGTCGGCCGCGTTCGCCCGACGAACAGTCGCCGTGGATGCTGCACCTGATGGCGGTGCATGGCGCCGCCAGTGGCGCGGTGTCTTACGAAACCGACCGTCTGCGCTTTATCGGCCGCAGCCGCAGCGCCATCAGCCCGCTGGCGATGAGCGGGCGTGCAGCGCTGTCCGGCGGCGAGGGTTCGGTACTCGATCCGATTGTCGCCATTCGCCATAGGATCACCCTCGATGCGGGCCAGTCGGTGACCGTCGATATTGTTTCGGGAATCGCCGAAAACCGCTACTTGGCCGTATGCCTAATCGATAAATATCAGGATCGGCATCTCGCGGATCGCGTCATCGACCTGGCGTGGACGCACAGTCAGGTGGTGCTGCGCCAACTCAATGCCAACGAGACCGATGCCCAACTGCATGCCCGGCTGGCCAGTTCGGTGATCTACGCCAACGCCGGACTGCGCGCCGATGCGGCGCTGCTGATCCGGAATCGTCGCAGCCAATCCGGGCTATGGGGTTACGCCATTTCCGGAGATCTGCCGATCGTGCTCTTGCAGATCACCGATGCCGCCAATATCAGCCTGGTGCGCCAACTCGTCGAGGCTCACGCCTACTGGCGCTTGAAGGGCCTGGCCGTCGACCTGGTGATCTGGAACGAGGATCACGCCGGTTATCGCCAACAGTTGCAGGATCAGATCATCGGGCTGATCACCTCGGGCATTGAGGCCAGCGTGATTGATCGGCCAGGCGGGATTTTTGTTCGACCGGCCGAGCATATTTCGGCTGAAGATCGCATCCTGTTCCAGTCGGTTGCCCGCGCCGTCATTTCCGACAGCCAGGGAACGCTGGCTGAGCAGCTCGATGATCGCCGCCTCAGCGAAGCGCGCCCGCCGCAACTCAAACCGCTGCGCACGCACCGGGCCGAGCCGGCGCTCGGCGATCAAGCGCCGGGTCGGGATCTGATTCTCTTCAACGGGCTCGGCGGATTCGCCGCCGATGGGCGCGAATACGTTATCAGCCTGGCGCCGGGCCAGGTGACGCCGGCGCCGTGGGTGAACGTTCTGGCCAATCCGAACTTCGGCACCGTCGTTTCGGAGAACGGTGTGGCCTACACCTGGAGCGAGAACGCCCACGAATTCCGTCTCACCCCCTGGCACAACGACCCGGTCAGCGACGCCAGCGGTGAAGCGCTTTACCTGCGTGACGAGGATAGCGGCCACGTCTGGTCGCCAACGCCTTTGCCGGTGCGCGCGACAACGCCCTATATCATCCGCCATGGCTTCGGCTACAGCGTTTTTGAAACCAAGTCCGGCGGAATCCGTTCGGAACTGTGGGTCTATGTCGCGCTGGACGCCGCCGTCAAGTTTTCGGTGTTGAAAGTACGCAATGAATCGGGACGGCCACGCCGGCTTTCGGCCACTGGCTATGTCGAATGGGTGCTCGGCGATCTGCGCGAAAAGTCGGCCATGCATGTGAACACCGAAATTGCCGCGCAGAGCGGTGCGCTTTACGCGCGCAACCCCTACAGCACGGAGTTTTCCGACCGGCTGGCCTTCTTCGACGTCGACGATCCGGCGCGCACCCTCTCCGGCGACCGTGCCGAGTTCATCGGCCGCAACGGCTCGCTGCGTAATCCGGCGGCCATGAAACGCTCGCGCCTGTCGGGCCGGGTGGGCGCCGGCCTCGATCCTTGCGCCGCACTCCAGGTACGCTTCGATCTGTCCGACGGCCAGGAGCGCGAGATTATTTTCCGGCTTGGCGTTGGCCGCAATACCGACGATGCGGGCAAGCTGGTGCAACGCTTTCGCGGTCCCGTGGCGGCCCGCGGCGCACTCGAAGCCGTGCGCCAGCACTGGAAGCGCAGTCTTGGCGCGGTGCAGGTGGACACCCCGGATCAGTCGCTCAATGTACTGGCCAACGGCTGGCTGCTCTATCAGACTCTGGGCTGTCGTATCTGGGCGCGCAGCGGTTACTACCAGTCCGGTGGCGCCTTCGGTTTCCGCGACCAGTTGCAGGATGTGATGGCGCTCGTTCACGCCGAACCCGCTTTGGTGCGCGACCATCTACTGTTCTGCGCCAGCCGCCAGTTCCTGGAGGGCGACGTTCAGCACTGGTGGCATCCGCCATCGGGTCGCGGCGTGCGCACGCATTGTTCGGACGATTACCTGTGGCTGCCCCTGGCGGTTTGCCGCTATCTTACGGTTACCGGGGACAGCGGGATACTCGCTGAATCCGCGTATTTCCTTGAAGGCCGTCTGGTCAACGCCGAGGATGATTCCTACTACGATTTGCCCAGCCGTTCCGCCGAGCAAAGCAGTCTCTACCAACATTGCGTGCGGGCCATCCGGCACGGGCTGCGTTTCGGCGCCCACGGCCTGCCGCTGATCGGTTCCGGCGACTGGAACGATGGTATGAACCGGGTCGGCGTCGGCGGCAAGGGCGAGAGTATCTGGCTGGGCTTCTTCCTCTGCGAGGTGCTCAGGCAGTTCGCGCCGGTGGCTGCGGCAGAGGGCGATTCCTTCTTTTCCGATGTTTGCCGGAGCGAGTGGTTCCGCTTGCGCCAGAGCATCGAGAAGAACGGCTGGGACGGCCAGTGGTACCGCCGTGCCTACTTCGACGACGGCACACCGCTCGGTTCGGCGAGCAGCGAGGAATGCCGCATCGATTCGATTGCGCAAAGCTGGTCCGTACTCTCCGGGATTGGCGTCACTGGCGGCGCCGGTGGAATCGACCGCGAGCGGTCGTGCCTGGCCATGCAGGCGGTCAATGATCACCTGGTGCGCCGCGACGCCGCGCTGGTTCAACTGCTTGATCCGCCGTTTAATACCGCGAAGCTCGATCCCGGATATATCCGTGGCTACGTTCCGGGCGTTCGGGAAAACGGCGGGCAATACACCCATGCGGCAATCTGGACGGCCATGGCCTTCGCCGCACTGGGTGATCGCCAGCGCGCCTGGGATGTGCTGACCCTGATCAACCCGGTGAATCATGCGCTATCGGTCGCCGGGGTGGCGACCTACAAGGTCGAACCCTACGTTGTTTCCGCCGATGTCTATGCGCTGTCGCCGCATACCGGACGCGGCGGCTGGAGTTGGTACACCGGTTCGGCCGGCTGGATGTACCGGCTAATTCTCGAATCGCTGCTCGGTCTGCAACGCGACGCGGACCGGGTGCATTTTTCTCCCTGCCTGCCGGCAAACTGGCAGGCGTTCAGCATTCATTACCGCTATCGGGAAACGCCATACCACATCGCCGTATCACAAACGCCGGCCGGCGTAGATGAGCGGATGGGTGTCAGCTGCCTGACACTCGATGGTGTCGAGCAAGCCGACAAGATGGTTCTTCTGGTTGACGACCGGCAGGAGCATCAAGTCGAAGTGATAATAAGTGCGCAATAAATCTGAATGGAGTGGGAAATGTTTGAAATAAATTTACTGCGGTCGCTGGTCACGGTGCTGGCAAGTTCAGGAGCGGCTTCGCTTTGAAAGCGGCAAACAAAATTATTGTCTGGCTGGTCGTGACTAGCCTGCTGCTGGTGCTCGGCATGATAATTTCTCTATCGACCTTCCGGCAAATTGAGGAGGCGGCTGGCGTCCGCCGGCACACCTACAGCGTCATCAACAACGCGCTTGGTTTTCTGTCGGCATTAAAAGATGCCGAGACCGGTCAGCGCGGCTATTTGTTGACCGGTGACGAGACCTATCTGGAGCCCTATCTGAGGGAGCGCGACAGAATCACCGGCCATCTGAATGAATTGGATAAACAAACCCTGCTGGGCGCGGCCAAGCTGCATCTGAGCGCCATTGCACCGATGATCGCTGCCAAATTGGCTGAAATGGCGCAGGCCATCGACTTGCGCCGCCACGGCGACCTGCCTGGCGCACTGGCGCTGGTCAGCAGTGGTCAGGGCAAGCGCCTGATGGATTCGATTCGGGTCGAAATGCATGCATTCATCGAACTGGAAGAAAGCCTGCTGGCGCAACGCGAAATCGAGTTCCAGTCCGACATGCGCCGCATGTTTAGCCTGATCGTTGTCGCCAGTCTGCTGGCGCTATTCTTTGCCCTGGCCTTCGCCTGGTTGATACACCGTCAGGCACGACAGCGCTTGAAGGATCTGGTTCACCTCGAAACAAAGCATCTGCTCACGATCCAGGAAGCGATGAACAGCCAGTTGCAGCAGGCCTACGTCACCCTGATCGAAAGCCAGGAAAATCTCGACGTGACGCTTAACTCGATCGGCGACGCGGTGTTGGCGACCGACAGCGAAGCGCGGGTAACGCGGCTCAATCCCGTTGCCGAACAGCTCACCGGCTGGACGCAGGACGAAGCCATCGGTCGCCCGGTCAGTGATGTTTTCCACATCGTTAACAAGGTCTCGCGCCAGGACTCGACGATCCCGGTCCTCGATGTACTGGCCCATGGCACTCTACAGGGATTGGCCAACCACACCGTGCTGATTGCACGCGATGGCCGTGAGTACGACATCGCCGACAGTTGCGCACCAATTCGCGACCGCAACAAGCAGGTGGTCGGCGCTGTCCTAGTCTTTCGCAATGTTACCGAGGAGTATGCGCTGCAACAGTCGCTCAATGACAGCGCCACGCTGGTGCATACACTGCTCAATACCATCGCCGACGGCGTCATCACTTTCCTGGCCCGTGGCGGCGCCATCGAAACAGTCAACCCGGCGGCCGAACAGATGTTCGGCTACAGTGCCGAAGAGCTTGCCGGACGCAAGTTTAGCCTGCTCGTTCCCGAGCTTGATCAGGGCCAGAATAATGGCAGCCTCGAGTATTACAGCGCCAGCGACACGGCACGCGCCGTTGGGCTCGGGCGCGAGGTGGTCGGCCGGCGCAAGGATGGCAGCATTTTTCCGCTTGAAATTGTAGTCAGCCAAATGGTCCTCGGCGACCAGCGATTTTTTACTGGAATTTTGCGTGACATCAGTGCCCGCAAGCAGGCTGAAGCTGCTTTGCTCAAGGCCGGCGCGCTGCAAAACGCGATTTTCAAAAGCGCCAATTTCTCGTGCATCGCGACCGACGCCAAGGGCGTTATCCAAATCTTCAACGTTGGTGCCGAATGCATGCTCGGCTACACGGCGGCCGAGGTGATGAACAAGATCACACCGGCTGAGATTTCTGACCCGCAGGAAGTGATCGTTCGTGCGCAGACCCTCAGCGTTGAGTTGGAAAGGCCCATTGCACCGGGCTTTGAAGCCTTGATCTTCAAAGCCTCGCGTGGCATCGAAGATATCTACGAGCTGACCTATATCCGCAAGGACGGCAGCCGCTTACCGGCGCTAGTGTCGGTCACCGCGTTGCGTGACGAGAAAAACGACATCATTGGCTACCTGCTGATCGGCACCGACAATACGGCACGCCTGCGTATCGAAAGCGAGCGGGCCTTGCTCGAACACGCGCTGCTCGACAAAAACACCGAGCTTGAACGCGCCACCTTTGTCGCGGAAAAGGCCAACCGCGCGAAAACTGATTTTCTTTCGAATATGAGCCACGAATTGCGCACGCCGCTCAACGCAATTCTTGGTTTCGCCCAACTCGTCGAATCCGGCTCGTCGCCATTAAACCCCTCGCAAAAGCGCAGCATCGACCAGATTCTCAAGGCAGGTTGGTACCTGCTTGAACTGATCAACGAAATTCTCGATCTGGCGCTGATCGAGTCGGGAAAGGTGACGCTATCGCGGGAGTCGGTCTCGCTGGTCGAAGTAATGCTCGAGTGCCGGGCAATGATCGAGCCACAGGCTTACAAACGCGGTATCGGCATGAGCTTTCCGCGCTTTGAAACGCCCTGTTTTGTCAGTGCGGATCGGATGCGTGTCAAGCAGGTGCTGATCAATCTCCTTTACAACGCCATCAAGTACAACAAACCCGAGGGTCTGGTCTTTGTTGAATGCACCCAGGGTACGAGCAATTCGCTGCGCATCAGTGTTCGCGATACCGGCGCCGGACTGACTGCGGAACAGCTTGGTCAGCTTTTCCAGCCCTTCAATCGTCTCGGCAAGGAAAGCAGCGCCGAAGAAGGTACGGGCATCGGCCTGATGGTCAGCAAACGTCTGGTTGAACTGATGGGGGGCGCATCGGGGCGGATAGCGTGGTCGGGGTGGGCAGTGTGTTCTGGTTCGAATTGACCCTGGCCAGTGCGCCCTTGCATGCCGCGCACGAGGCCAGGCTAACTGACCTGGTTTACACGCAGGTAGCGGAAGGCACGTCGCTGCGCACCCTGCTCTACGTGGAAGATAACCCCGCCAACCTTGAACTGGTCGAGCAGATCATTGAACGGCGCAGCGACCTGCGCCTGCTCAGTGCCCCAGACGGCAATCTCGGCATCGAGTATGCTCGGGTTTATCAGCCCGAGGTCATCCTGATGGACATCAACCTGCCCGGAATCAGCGGCATCGACGGCATGAAAATACTTCGTGGCGACCCGTCAACGGCGCATATTCCAATCATAGCCCTGAGTGCCAATGCGGTACCGCGTGACATAGAGAAGGCCATGGAGGCCGGTTTCTTCAGCTATCTCACCAAACCGATCAAGGTCAATGAATTCGTGGTCGTGCTCGATGCTGCGCTGGAATCAGCCGCATCAGCCAATGCAATCAAAAAAGGAAAGCATGATGATCAGCCCCTCCGAGATTTTTAAGGCCAGTATCCTGATTGTTGACGATCAGGAATCCAATATCAGTCTGCTTGAGCAATTGCTCGGTGAGGCCGGTTACACCAGCGTGAGCTCGACGATGAATCCGCAGGAGGTCTGCGCGCTGCACCGGAAAAACCACTACGACTTGATCCTACTCGATCTGCAGATGCCAATCATGGACGGATTCCAGGTCATCGAATGCCTCAAGACCAACGAGGCCGATGATTACCTGCCGGTGCTCGTGCTCACCGCTCAGCCCGGCCACAAGCTGCGCGCCCTGCAAGCCGGCGCCAGAGACTTCATCAGCAAACCCTTCGACCTGATCGAAGTCAAGACGCGTATCCACAATATGCTTGAAGTACGCCTGCTTTACAATAAACTCGAAAATTACAGCAAGGAGCTGGAGCAGACGGTGCAGGAACGCACCGCTGAACTGCGCGAGAGCGAAGCCCGCTATCGCAGCCTGACTGAACTGGCCTCGGATTGGTACTGGGAGCAGGATGAAAACATGAGTTTCACCAAGGTTTCAGGACCGGTCCTCGAAATGCTCGGAATCCGGGTCGACACCTTGACCGGAGGTAGCGACCCGATTCAGGTGGCCGGCTGGAACGAGGTGGAACGGGCCCAGTTGCAAGAACGGATTGCCGCCCGCCAGCCCTTCCTGGATTTTGTTTTCAGCCGCGTCAATGCCAATGGTTCGCGGCAAAGCTTCAAGGTTAGCGGCGAGCCGATGTTCGACCGCAATTGCCGCTTCCTCGGTTACCGCGGAATCGGCGTTGAGTTGCACACGGAGGCGCGCACAGAAGCGCACACAGAAGCGACCGAGAAGTAAATGAGTGCCCTGTCGCCAAAAATAGCGCTGTCATTGCCCCACAGCCCCAGTCAGAACCATCTCCTTGCCGCATTGCCGGCGAGCGAGTTTGAACTCATCTCGCCGCATCTTGAATTGGTCCCGCTACCGCTCGGACATATGCTCTATGAACCCGGCGGTCAGTTGCAGCACGGCTATTTTCCAACCACTGCCATCGTCTCGCTGCACTATGTCATGGAATCCGGCGCATCGGCTGAAACGGCGGGGGTCGGCAATGAAGGGCTGGTCGGCATTTCACTGTTCATGGGCGGCGACACAACGCCCAGCTCGGCAGTCGTGCAAACCGCTGGCCACGCTTACCGACTGGAGCGGCACAAACTACTGCAGGAATTCAATCGTGGCGGGCTGTTGCAACGTCTTCTGCTGCGTTATACCCAAGCGCTGTTGACCCAGATGGCGCAGACGGCGGTATGCAATCGTCACCATTCGCTTGAGCAGCAGCTCTGCCGCTGGTTGCTGCTGACCCTTGACCGCCTACCGAGCAACGAGCTGGTCATGACCCAGGAACTGGTCGCCAGCATGCTTGGCGTGCGCCGCGAAGGGATCACCGAAGCTGCCGGAAATTTGCAACGCGCTGGCTTGATCAGCTATCGCCGCGGCCACATCGCTGTGACCGATCGCACCGGACTGGAAGCCCACGCCTGCGAGTGCTACGCCGTGGTCAGCAAGGAGCTAAAGCGCTTGCTGTCCGATGTGCAGTACCGCCAGGACTCAAGTCAGCTATGCAAATAGCATCCATGATGTTTCGCTTCCGGCAGGTCAGTTAGCTGCCCAGCGAAAATCAACGGTCATGAGTTTTGCCGCGCCAACGTTAACCGATCGTCTCTCCGCTTTGTCTGCCAGGCTGGCGACGATCTGATATTTTCCCACGGGCAGACGGGCCAGGAACCATGGCCCTTCGGACACGGCATCGAGAACGGCCTGGCCTTTGTCATCGGTAATGATGACCTTGACGCCGCTGACGAATTCGCCGGAATTCAGAGCGAATACAAGCTTGAGATTGAACTCGTCGGCCTGTGCCGTGAGGCGCTCAATCGACTCCGTACCGACCCCTCCAGACACATAGGCCACCTGGCCGGCAGTCTGCATAACAGGCTCGGCACGAGCGAAGGAGGCGAGCGCTGCTGTGCCTAATACCACTGCGGCGCTATAGACCAGCCATTTGTTTTTTATTCCGGTAATCGGTTTCATGTGCGGCTACTCCAATGTCAATGTATGGCCAAAGCGTCACAGTGTGTTCAGGCCATCGGGGTTTTGATTATCCACAAGCCTGGAACGATTTCTGTGCGTTATCGAACAGAGCATGGGTGATATGAGGCCCGATTGTGGGTCGCTTTTCCGGCATCTTGACCAATGCAACAGTCATCGGGGCCGCAAAACACAACACGCGCGAAACTTTTCCGGCACTAACGTGACCTTGCGCGCAGTATAGTCGAAGAAAACAATCCCGGTTTTGCCACGCGCCACCTCGCGCCCGGACGACTTCTCGTTCATGCACCAGAGCAGATCGCAACCATAGTTGTTGAACTCGACAGCAGCCATGCGCACTGCCATCACCTCGCCATGGAAAGCCTCTGATTGGTACTGAACAGCCGCATCCGCGACAATGATGCCAACCCCTTCGACATTCATTTCGGTGTACCCGAGGAACTGGAAAAACCTTGCGCGCGCCTCTGAAACCACGGTGAGCAGGAGCGCGTTGTCGAGGTGCCCGCCGTAGTTCATATGGCTAAGGTAGAGGGCGACTTCAGTGGTGAAGGGGAAATGTTCAGGGATTTCAATTTTGATACGGGCCATGACGCAATTCGCAATTATTTAGGAGTTTCAAAGCATATCAGCGAGTGACCGTGCCGAGCGCATTATCGATCGCAGCATCGCGACTACGATGGCTACATTGTTGACGTTAAGCAACGCGTCCTCTTCTTGGGAGAAAGCGGACATTACTACTTTGCGTGAGCATGACTTGTTCAGAACTTCCCCAATGCGTATTTGTTTTGTTAGCATTTGCCCCTGCGTGTTTAACCTCAACCAGGGTCAACTCTTATGCCACCCCTTTCCACTGCTCCCACTCGTTTAACTGGCTGCGCCGATACCATACCGGAGCTTGGCGTCACACGACAATTTGATTTTGGGCAGTTCATCGAGTTGTATCAGGCGGCGCCGACCACTCCGGCGCCGGGGCAATTGCCGACACCAGTACGCATTGTTCTCGATACCGCCGGCACTCTGGGTCAAGAAGCCAAAAGCAGCGGTGGTGTGCAGCAAGCGCGCTCTCCACTCAAGGCGCAAAAAACAAGCAGCGACGCCGAGGCGCCACAACAAGAGCAGCAAGCTTCTTTGGCACGGTTACTGGAAAGCGGTAGCGCTGCGCAGGTTCGTGTGCTTGAAGCGCAACTGGGAAATTTGAATACGCTCGAAGAAAATTATGAAATCAGCATTTCTGGCAAGGTATACCGGCTCGACATTATTGACGAGGTGCTGCCAGCGCTGCGCGCTGGCCTAGTCGTCGATGCCTTGGCGAGTGAAGTGAATAACACGAATGCCAGTCCGATCATGCTGCGTTTAACGCCGAGTTTTACTGACGTTAGCTTGAGTGATAAACAGTTGTTAGCAGTGCTGGCTGGACAAGACATCAAAGTTGGCGAGCGTTCTTACAAACCGCTACTTGACGCAGCAGCAGTACGCGTTTTGCGTGAAGGCGGCACCGTATTGACCAGCGCGGCGCTAAAAAATGGCAAAGCACTGCCAGTGCGTTTGGCGCCAGCCAATCAAGGCAAGCCGCTCGCGGGCAATTTCGAGATTCATGACCTGGATGGATTTCTTGCTGCCCCGGTTATTCCTAATCGACAAGGCAAGGGTTTGCCGCTTAATCTCAACCCTAACCACGTCGAAAGCTTGATCAATAAAGGCAGCGCCAACGTACTGCTTGGCAGCGATAAGGTCAGCCTCACGGTAGTGCGTCCTGGCGAAGCCAAAAGCGACGCATTAGACCCACGTTTGGTACAGGGTCTCAAAGGCTTAATCACCATTAAACCGCCAGGCATGGACTGGACAACTTATCTCAACAAATTAAAACAAAAAGATGGCTTTTTTGTCACTCCGTGGAAAGAGGGAAAGCGACCGCAATGGTTCATCGCGGATAGCAATAACAACACCTCAACGACGAACACCCCTTCGGGCAATAACTCGGGCAATAACGCAACAACACCTGGTTTTAACGACCTTGTCGAGCCGCGTTTGCCAACTAAAACAGGTTTGCCCGTCGCCGTGTTTGTTCCGTGGCGCCAGGAGTGGACTTTGAACGGCTTTAGTCGTGGCAACCTATTGCAGAGTTTGGCGCTTGCGCCGCAAGAAGAGTTGACCTTGCAAGTCTTTAGCTGGGAGCGTCGTTCGCGCACCCTGGAACAATCGTCTGAAACTGACACTGAACAAAGTACCGAATTTAGCCAAAGCACGCGCGATACAGAAGACGTATTTCGGGAGATGGTTTCGAAGCGCGATTTCGCCTGGCAGGTGTCCGGTTCGATTGATGCATCGTACGGTTTAGGGACGGCAACGATTAATGTTCAAGCCCGTGGGGGAGTTTCGGATACACAATCGATTCAACAAACCGTCAAAAATTCCTCGCAGTCGGTTAAAGAATCAACGCTGAAAGCTTCGTCGCGGGTGCGTACCAAACGAGTAACACGCATCACGCAAACCGTAGAACAGGGCCGTGAAGAACGCACCACGCGTATTATTCGCAACCCGAACCAATGTCACACCTTGACCATGGATTTTTTTGAAACACTGGCGCACTACACGATTACGCTGAGTTTTCAGCCAGATCGTTTACGCCTGGTTGTTTTGATTCCGAACCCGATACAAATTGGCGACTTTACTTCTGAGGTCGTGCGGCGTAATGAAAGCAGTCTGCGCGAAGCTTTGCTAGAGCCGGCTCTGGCTGCGGGCTTTGATGCGTGTCGCATGGTCGCCGCGTATCAAGAAGCAAAGCGTTTGCTGGCCGAGCAGGAAGCCGAAGTTGTAAAACTCGATGAGTTGGCAACTCAACGCGCCGACCCCCCGCCTGGTGGCAGCAATATGCCGAGCCCCGCAGAACAACAGGCCGCTGAACTGGGGCGCATCACCGAGCAGATGATCAAAGCGCTAAAGACAATTCGCAGTAACGCCAACATTGATGTGGCGATGAGCGCTATTGCCAGCAAAGACCCGAACAAAGTCAGCGTAACTGAAGCTGCGCGTCGTAATGGACAGTATTGGCTATTCATCAATCTGTGCGCTGCCAAGTTTCCAGCGCTACTAACAGCACTGGAAGAAGTGGCCAGCGGTTCCGGTGGTGCCACTTACGCTGATAAGGCACAACGTTTATTGAGCGTATTACCCAAGCCCGACGCGCCTACGAATTTGGGTAATTTGACGCAGCTCTCTGACCAGGAAAAAGAACAAAGTGGGCTGGCGGCAAAGATACAAGCGCAGCCAGGCTACATTTTTTGGGACTGGGGTTTTTGGACTAGCAATCTAAAAAATGAAAGCTTGTACACGCCGAACGATGCTGGTCTTGCCGGCCTGGCCGACCAACTCGCGCGTGCCTACCAAGAATGGCAGGCCAAGCAAACGCAAGGCGAAGCCATGAAGAGCGCTGATGTCGCCAAGACCGAAGCCGAAGGGCGTCAAGGCAAGGCCAGTACCGATGATAAATTAGCTATGGCGTTTCCGCTCGATGAACTGGCGCATGCGTGGGAACGACAAAAGATCTTGCTAGCGCATTTTAACGACCATAAAGATCACTACAACTACGCGTTATTTCAATCTTTACCGGTGACTGAGCAGGCCTCGCGCATCGTCGCCGTGTCCGACGGAAAACTCAACGTGGGTATGTTTGAGCCGCGTGTTGTCGCCATGAGCGGGCGCTCGTTAGCCGTGCCTTTGACGCCTTTGGCAACGAGCGATTTATCAACCTTTGTCGCCGGTTTGCGCACTACCTTGACCACTGCCTTTAATAGCGCAGCTTTGACGCCGGACACAGTGGTACTGCCGACACCGGGAGTATCGGTCGCAACACGTTTAGGCGCTTGTACTGGTTGCGAGGAGTACATTGAAACTGCGCGCGGCCATGAGCTCGTCCGGCTCGACGCTTTAGCGCGCCAAGAAAAAGCTGAAGCACAACGCCGCGAAGCCTTACTCGACAAAAAAATTCTTGACCCGTTTGTCGCGCCATCCTCTGGGCTGGACGTAAATCTGAATCAAATACCCGGGTAATCACCTTGGCTGATGATCCTTCAGCCACTAACCCGCACTTTCGTATTACCGGGTATGTGTGGGATTACCTTGCTGAGAATGCCGCACCAAAAGCCGCAGCAGTGAACACGGCACAGTTGCCGGCGGTGCCAAAGCTTGATGCGCGCACATTTCAATGGCCGGCGCCGCAATATGTTGCGGTACGCATTGAAGATGTTGACATTGAATTTCCTGCGGTTCCTGAAAATCCACAATCGAACGACTTTGAACGCACAGGCGTATTCCAACAGATGCAACGTCTCGCCGGGCTAGCGTTTGCTACCGGCGGCACGCAGCGTATCCTTTCTTTTGAATTACAACTGGCGTTAATCTGCGCTGCCTTTTCAGCGCCTGAAATGCGCCGTCAATACTTGCCGCCAGGCTGGAATGTGAGAAGCAATCCGTTCGATCTATTGTCCAGTTTGTCGGTGCCCAATTCACTGTTTCGTATGCCTTCTTTTGCCCGAAAGAATTTGTCCGATGCATTACTTAACAATGAGTCACTGCGTTATTTCCGGCGACAGGTTTTTCCACCGCAGGCCGATTACAGCGCGCCCAGCCTAGACACAGCCGCCTTAAAGCTAGCGCAACGCACCCTACGCGCTTGGCAAAATGCTGTCCGGCAAGAAGCGCGTGCGCGCTGTAAAAAAATTGCCGCTATCGAAATTGCTACACGTGAAGCCGGTTTAGAGCGCATGCGCGCTTCGATGGATCAAGCTGCGTTGTGGCTAACGGTCTATAGCACGCTCGATCAAAGCAGTACGCAAAGCGCTATCGCCATGCTGGCAAATAAAAAAATGCCACCTATCATCATCAATACGGCGAAACCCTTGGTTCAGGATTTACAAAACCGCATGGCGGCGATGCGCCCGGCGGCGCTTGAAGTAAAGAAGGCCTACGAACAATTGAAGAGCTTGTTTTCTGTCATGGGTGCTTATGGCGCGCCAGACCTGCAAAAAGAAATGCAACGGATTCTAGGTCCATCAATGGCACGTTATTCCGCTGAAATTGGCGTTCATGCTTTGCATCACCCCATTTTGTTTCGCACCCCGCCAGACGTTTTGCTCGAAGCGCTTGATCATGGTTTAGCACATTTTTCAAAGCCACTCGGACTCCTCTTGCATCGGCTCTACCAATCCGCGCAGCACATGCTCTATCTACTGGAAAGAATCTCGCCTCAAGCAAACCAGATTTCGTTTAACGATGCGGGTGGGTTAACCGATGTTGATGTCGAAGCTCGTCTTGCTGGAGCACTCATCGACAACGACCTGCTCTGGCGTCATCCATCTTTGATTCATGCGGGGCTAGTCAGGCTGCAAGAAGACCAAGCTGATGAAAATTTAAAATTAGCTTCCGATGTGCTTGAAGCATTGGCACCACTCAGACAACAAAAGGCACGCAATCAAATGGGCTTGGCGATTGTTGAAACTGTAGGATTGGTCGCTGCCGACATCTTGTTAACCGCCATTGCCCCACCGCTTGGCGCAGCATTTGGCGTTGCTGTGTCCGGTAAAGGCGTATATGACGCGATTGAAGACTACGATCAAAGCGTCGCACCATATTTCTGCACCCTCGACCCAGGCCTGGCGCTTTCCGAGCAATCGCCCGACACTTCGGCGATTGCGCTTTCTGTGGCGTTTGCTGCGCTGGATATAGCACCTGTATTGCGTGGTGTTAAGAAAGTGATGCAATGAATACCAAACTTGTTCAAGCATCGACGCATGTCCTGCTCGGTCCAGCCGAAGAAGCTGCCGAATACCTCACCAAGGCGGCGGGTCGAATTGAGCGCAATACCGTCAAAGAACTTGCTCCGGGTTTGCCGGAAATCATTCAAGCTATTTTTAAACGATTTAAATGGCCAACTAAAATCCAGCTTGAGTTTGTGCAAGCGTGCCAACAACTCAATGCGTTAGAAGCGGCTTATTTGGAGTTCTTAAAACTCCCCAGTGCTGAAAAACGTGCGGCGATGAAAATTTTTCAAGCCGATCAAATAGCGTTTCATAAAAGCGTTAGCACCTTAAAAAAATCAGCAGAGCAATTGGCTAAAGAGGATAAAAAAGTCTTGCTCGAAGCGATTAAATCGATGGAAGAACATGTCACGCTAAGAAGCGCGCCTGTTGAAGCGACCGGTCGCGGCCTAGTCGGCGCTGGACACTTGGTGCCGGAAAGGGTGGCCAACAATGCCGCAAAAAAAATTGCTAAGCCCGTAGCGCAGCATGTGCCTGATGTCCTGAAGCGAATTGAAAAAGCATTGATGGATAGTAAAGAAAGTTTGCGTTACCCCAATTTACTTAAGTGGGTCAATGTCGTCGGATCGCTTGAAAACGCCTCATTGCGAAAAGCCCTAGAGAAGATTTTGCGACGACTCGACGGCACTGGAAAACCTTTACTCAAGATGAGTCCGGCTGCAATACGACGTGAATTAGGAAAAAAATATAAGGGGCTGCAAAGTGCTCTTCAAGGCCCTATAGGGGAAGGCGTAGCGCTCACGCAAAACGTCACCCGAGTTTTGCGTGAGCGTGCCTTGGGCCGTGCTCTGTCGCATGAACTTGGACTGGTTGATGCCGGCTGGGTCAAAGCCTCAGTCGATGACGCTGTGCGCGTGACCAAACTGAACGGCAATGTATCAGGCGAGTGGTTTGATGGCTCGGATTGGTTGTACCGATTCGACGCACCACCCAAAGGTGTTGGTAAGGAAATGGATGAAATCGCCGCAACTATGCAAAGCGAAATGAGCACCGAAATCGATGGTGTTGCTTTCACGACTTTTGGGCTGGAAAGCAAGGCTGGTTCTGCGGCAGAAGTCATCGAACAATTCAACAAAGCCGGCGCGCGCGCAGTGTTTGGTGTTGTCGAACTTCCAATTCCCGGCTTAAACCGTCCAGGGCGTTTCTTAATCGTGCCTCCGCCAGGCTTTCAGACAGAAATTTTGTTGCTTGCCCCACATGTTCCCGCCATAAAAAATTTGCCTGCCGACATCGCTCTATCTACCGGGCTTATGCCTCTAACGCAAAAAGAATTTCAAACCATAAGCAAAGAGTTGATTGAACTAGTCTCTATGGCGCGCTCTGGGAGATAAGGCGTTATTACGAAAGCCGCCGTGCAGGACGCGGCCGTTCATGATTGCGGCCATGCCGAACTCGCCCACGTCGTAGTGTATGTAGCTGCAGCTCTTCCACACGGATCAGCTGGCGATGGAGCACGCTTCGGCCGAGGAACTGCTGGCCGTCTGGATCGTCATCTATTGGATGTTGCTGTCGGGCTTGATTTCCAAACGTTCGGTGATGAGTTCGACGGGCATCGTGGTGTGGTGCGGCAGAATTTCATCAAGCTGGGTCGGCATGTTTCTCATGTGATTGACGATAGCCCAAACTAGCCGAATCGATAAAGACTTTCTTCGAAATCGGACAGGCGGAAGGCTGGAAGCACACCCCGCACACCTTCGACGAGTCGGTTGAGAAAGATCATGGCCGGCTGGAAATCAGGCGCTGCTGGGCGTTCTCCCAGCTT
>NZ_JAPUVO010000089.1 GCF_029255185.1 Propionivibrio sp. | reverse complement strand
TCTCGCCTCTATCGCATCACTGAACTCGGCGCTTCCTCCATGTGGGCTGCTATTCGCTTCCGCGAAATCAACTTCCCCAGAGACTTTATTATGACCAAATCATTCGCGCAGTAGAGACAATTGTTAAGGAGAAATTCCATAGTTCACAACTCCGTCACGCCGGCGCTGTGCGCCTGCTGGTCGGCCCAGTACGAGGAGCGGACCATCGGGCCGCAGGCAGCGCCGGTAAAGCCCAAGGCTTTGGCTTCACGTTCATACATGGCAAAGGTGTCCGGGGGCACGTAGCGTGCTACCGGCAGGTGGTGCGTCGAAGGTGCCAGGTACTGGCCAATGGTCAGCATCTCGACGCCGTTGGCGCGCAGGTCGCGTAGCACCTCAAGGATTTCATCGTCGGTTTCGCCCAGACCGACCATCAGCCCGGACTTGGTTGGCACCTGCGGATAGCGCGCCTTGAACTGCTTCATGAAGGCCAGCGAGTGTTCGTAGTCAGCGCCGGGACGCGCCTGTTTGTAGAGGCGCGGAACGGTTTCCATATTATGGTTGAGCACGTCGGGCAACGACTGGCCGAGCAGCTCGATGGCAATTTCCATGCGGCCGCGGAAATCCGGAACCAGCGTTTCGATGATCGTGCCCGGCGATTTTTCACGAACGGCCGCGATGACCTCGACAAAGTGCTGGGCACCGCCGTCGCGCAGGTCGTCGCGGTCGACGCTGGTGATCACCACGTAGCGCAGTTTGAGGCTGGCAACGCTGTCGGCCAGGCTGGCCGGCTCGTTCGAATCAGGCGGCAGGGGCTTGCCGTGACCGACGTCGCAGAAGGGACAGCGGCGCGTACAGATGTCGCCGAGAATCATGAAAGTCGCGGTGCCGCGCCCGAAGCATTCGCCGATGTTCGGGCAGGCGGCTTCCTCGCAGACAGTGTGCAGCTTCTGCTCGCGCAGCATTTTCTTGATCTCACCGAAACGGCCGATTTCGTTGCCGGCCTTGACGCGAATCCACGACGGTTTTTTTAGCGGCTCGGCAGCGGCGACAACCTTGATCGGAATGCGCGCCGTTTTCAGTTCGCCCTTCTGCTTGACGCCGGCAACCTTGGCCACCGGTTTGGCGATTGCTTCCGGCATTGTGTCTTGCTCGCTCATGCTTGCTCCAGTTGTAGGGTGAGGTGGCTGACCAGTGACTGTGCCACCTGCGCAGACGTCAGCGTCAGCCCCAGATCACGGGTCTGGGTGACCGCCATGCCGGCATAGCCGCAGGGATTGATCGCGGCAAAGGGCGACAGATCCATGTCTACGTTCAAACTGACGCCATGATAACAACAGCTTTTTCTGACGCGCAGTCCGAGCGCGCCGATCTTGGCTACGCTGCCGTTCCGATCGACATAAACACCAGGGGCGCCGTCTAGCCGTTTGGCGACAAGGCCGTGTTCGGCCAACAGGTCAATCACCGCCTGCTCAATGCGTGATACCAGTTCGCGTACCTTGAGGCCGCGTCGGGCGAGGTCGAGCAGCAGGTAAATCACCACCTGGCCGGGTCCGTGATAGGTGATTTGCCCGCCACGGTCGATTTTGACCAGTGGAATGCCGATGTCGTGCAGCAAATGCTCGGGCCGACCGGCCTGACCCAAGGTGTACACCGGCGAATGTTCGCAGATCCAGAGTTCGTCCGGAGTGTCTGCATTGCGCCGTTCGGTGAAGTCGACCATGGCCTGCCAAGTGGGTTCGTATGCCACGAAGCCCAGCGCACGGACAACCGGCGCTACGTTCAAAGCACCACCTTGACCAGCGGGTGGCTGGAGAGCTCGCGATACAGCGCATCGAGCTGGGGTTTTGACGTGGCGTTGATGGTGCAGGTGAGGCTTAGATACTTGCCACCACTGGACGCACGCATCTCCATCGTCGCACCGTCAAAATCCGGCGCATGGCGCAGAACGACTTCGAGAATGGTCTGTGCCAGTGCAACGTTGGCCAGCCCCATGATCTTGAGCGGGAAAGCGCAGGGAAACTCAAGCAGCGTTTCCTGAGCGGGTGTCAAATCAGGCACCGGCATACCTCATCACCTCGTCGCGGAAGGCGACGTACCAGGCATGCATCTGGCGGGTGACCGGGCCGGGTTTGCCGGCCAGCGCGCCGTGGCCGACAGGCTTGCCGTCAAGCGTGGTGATGGCCAGCACTTCTTTAGTCGAGGATGTCATCCACAGTTCGTCGGCCGAACGCAACTCGGTTTCGGAGACGGCGCGAACTTCATGTGCTGCACCATGCCGGGCAGCCAGTTCGAGCACCACGTCGTAAGTGATGCCGGGCAGGATACGGTGATCCTTGGCCGGCGCAAGAATGACGCCGTCCTTGACGCAAAAAATGTTGGTCGACGAACCCTCGGTCAGATAGCCATCGCGCAACATGATGGTCTCGCTGCAGCCAGCGTCAACCGCCAGTTGGCGCGTCAGAACGTTCGCCAGCAAGGCCACGCTCTTGAGGTCGCACCGCCCCCAGCGGATATCCTCCGTGGTGATCGCAGCAACGCCACTTGCGCGCTGAGCAGGAGTCGGGCTAACGAGCGGTGCGGCGAACAGAAAGACAGTCGGTTCAACTCCTTTCGGGAAGGGCTGGTCGCGCTTAGTGTCGGCGCCACGTGTGACCTGGATATAGATCGTCTGATCATCAAAATCAGCTTCGGCGATGATGCGCCGAATAATGGCCCGCCAAGCTTCTATGCCATGTGGATTTTGCAGACGGATACCATCGAGCGTCGTCTGGAAGCGACGCAGATGTTCGTCGATACGAAAAGGGTGGCGCGAATAGACCGGAATGACCTCGTAACCACCATCCCCGAACAGAAAACCGCGATCCAGCGGCGAAATTCTAGCTTCCGCGAGCGGCAGATACTGGCCATTGAGATAGGCTGTCATTCGAACTCCCTAAAAATACAACCGCATTTAACGCCGAGATCGGAAAAATGATTGTCAGTTTTTCTCTGCGCCCTCTGCGCCTCTGCGATCTCTGCACCCCAAGGGTGTTTCCTGCGGGGCACGTTGAAAGAGGTTTCGGGTTTAGTTAAACCACAGCCGCACAGTATCGATGGCACGGCCGAAAATATTGGTCACCGGAACGGCGTCGATGGCCACTACCGGGTACTCGCCAAAGGGTTTGCCATCGAGGCTGACTTTCATTGTTCCAACCACCTGGCCGGCCGTTACCGGGGCGATCAACGGCTGCTGCGAAACCAGTTCGGATTTGAGGCGCGGTGCATAGCCCTTGGGCACGGCGAGGATAAAATCGTTGGCAAAGCCGGCCTTGACCGTTTTTTCCGATCCCTTCCAGACCTTGAGATTGGAAACAGCCTGATCCTTGGTGTATAGCTGCACGGCGTCGTAGAACTGGAATCCGTAGTTAAGCAACTTGAGCGACTCCTGCGCTCGAACCCCGTCGGAAGCCGCGCCGAGAACGACCGAAAGCAGACGGCGCGGCCCGCGTTTGGCCGAGGAGATCAGGCAGTAACCGGCGGCATCGGTGTGTCCGGTCTTGACCCCATCGACGGAAGGATCGATCCATAGTAGTCGGTTGCGGTTAGGCTGAGTGATGCTGTTGAAACGGAATTCCTTGAGCGAGTAATACTTGGCGTAGTCCTCGGGAAAATCGCGAATCAGTGCACCGGCAAGGATCGCCAGATCGCGCGCCGTAGTGTAGTGCTGGGGATCAGGCAGTCCGGCCGAGTTGCGGAAACTCGTTGCCTTCATGCCGAGGCGCTGCGCCTCGCGATTCATCGCTTGCGCGAAAACATCCTCGGTGCCGGCAATGGCTTCGGACAGCGCAACACAGGCGTCGTTGCCGGACTGCACGATCATGCCCTTGATCAGATCCTCAACCTTGACCTGCGTGCCAACCTGAATGAACATGCGCGACCCGGGCGTCTTCCAGGCTTTCTCCGAGACCGTGATCAGCTGGTCGATCTTGATCGTCCCTTGCTTGAGCGCGGCGAAGGTGAGGTAGGCGGTCATCAGCTTGGTCAGCGAAGCCGGCTCAAGACGTTCGTCGGGTGCTTGCGCGGCAAGTTCCTGCCCGGAACCGGATTCGATGAGCAGCCAGGATTTGGCGGCCAGCGCGGGCGGCGTCGGCAGTTGCTGGGCAAAAACCAGCGCCGGGAAAATAAACGCTGCAAGCAGTGCGAGAAAAAAGGATCGGAGCTTGCGCATGGGGAATCGGGTATCCGTAAAATCGTCAAGAAGCGCGATTATAACAAGCGCTTACCCTGCCCCCATGCTCAATCCTTAAACGATTGTGTAACGCTCCTGGCTATTTTGCAGTCCGGTCAGGGCCACACTGGCCGTGACGTTCGCTGCGTTCGAGCTTGTTCTTGAAGAAAAGACGGGCCTTTTCCTTCTGCTCGGCGCTGAGTGTGTCGTAGACTGCCAGCCAGCGGTCGCGATTCGCTTCGTGCTGTTTCTGCCCTTCGGCCCTGAGTTCATCCATGCGCTTGAGCACGACGCGCAGATCGGCGCCCGGCTGGCTGAGCAGGGCCAAGGTTTCTGCACGCTGTTTGGGCATGCGCTCGCGCAGGCTGGCCATATTGTCCTTGCCGGCTTTCTCGGCATCTTTCCACAGCACCTCCTGTTTGGCATCGAGCTTCAGATCGTCATGCAGGCGCGACATTTCCTTCATGCCGTGCGCCATATGCTGTCCGGGCAGATCGGCGCCGGGGCCACAGTGTTCGCCACCGCGTGGCATGGCGAAGGCGCTTGCCGCCAGCCCGAGAGCGGCGACGGCGATGACAAAGCGTGGGGAGTATTTTTTCATGGTCTGATTCCTTTATGGTTAAGTATGCTGCTCTGTTGACGACGCCATTGTCGCCCCGAACCCATTGCAAAAGATTTCACTGCCAGCTCAGATGATTGCAAATTGTTTCCGCCGGCAATCCGTGCTGCGCTTGCAGCATAGAATGGTCGCGGAGCAATTCAAGGCTTGGTCATGAAAAAGATTCTTCTGGTCGACGACGACCCCGAGCTGCGCCAGTTGCTGGCCACCTATTTTGGCCGCCACGGTTTTGACACGCTCTTGCTTGCGGACAGCCGCCAACTCGACGCCTACCTCGAACGCTACCAGCCGCACCTGCTGGTGCTCGATCTGATGCTGGCCGGCGAGGACGGCCTGGCCGCCTGCCGCCGTCTGCGCGGGCGTGGCGAGAGCCTGCCGATCATCATGCTGACTGCACGCGACGAGCCGGTTGACCGGGTTCTCGGTCTGGAAATGGGCGCCGATGACTATGTCGGCAAGCCCTTCGACCCACGTGAACTGGTTGCCCGCATCGAAGCCGTGCTACGTCGAGGCGCACAGCCCGCGGCGGCGCCGGACCCGAAAGGTGGCGCTTACGCTTTTGGCGATTGGTGCTTTGATCGCAGCACGCGTCAGCTTTCGCGCCATGGCCAAACAGTGGCGCTGACCAGCGGCGAGTTTGCCCTGCTCAACGCGCTGGTGGCCAATGCCAACCGGCCGATGAAGCGTGAGCGCCTGCTTGAACTGACGCGCGGCGAAGAAAGCGAAGCCTTCGACCGGGCCATCGACGTGCAAATCCATCGCCTGCGCCGTCTGCTCGAAGCCGACCCGGTGCATCCGCGCTACCTGCAGACGGTGTGGGGCATCGGCTACGTGTTCGTCCCCGATGGAAGCAAGAGCCAATGAGACTGCTGCCCGCCTCGCTTGCTGCGCGTACCGTCCTGCTCGTCGTCGCCGTCGTTGCTGTCGCGCAGATCGCCACCTTTTCACTGATTTTTCAGCATCGACTGGCGACGCACATGAGCCAGACTGTCCAGCACATCGCCGGCCAGGTGCGCCTGCTACAGGCCATCCTGCCCGGGCTCGATGCTCAGATACGGCGCCGGCTGGCGGCGGCTGAGCGTGGTGCAGACGGTCTACAGTTGTTTCCGGACGGAGCCTTGGTACCGGAACACGTGCCAGAATTTAAGTTTGCCCAACGTCTTGCGGTCGATCTTGAGCAGTCGCTCGGGCAGACGGTGAGTTTGCGCCATGCCGGCCGTGGTCAGCACAGCGGCCTGTGGATTGGCTTCATGGCCGACGGTGAACGCTGGTGGCTGCTGCTGCCGCCACCACGCTTCACGCCGCAGGCACTGCCACCCGACCTGTGGCTCGGGTTATCCGGCGCACTGGCGCTGCTGGTGCTCTGCGCCGTACTTTTCGTGCGCGGGATTGTCGGTCCGCTGGCCCGGCTGGGCGATGCGGTGGCCGCGACCGGTGACGGCCAGGCACGCCGGGTAACACCGCAGGGGCCGACCGAAGTGCGGCGCCTGGCCGAACGCCACAACACCATGCTGGCGCAACTGGCACTCTCCAATGCCGAGCGGCGCGAGATGCTGGCCGGCCTCACGCACGATTTGCGCGCCCCGCTGGCGCGTTTGCGCGTGCGCCTGGCCCTGCTCGAAAACGACACGGAACGCAGCGGCCTGATTCGAGATGTCGAAGACATCGAGCGTATTGTCGGCCAATGCCTGGCCTTCCTGCGCAGTGAAGAAAGCAGCGCCGAGCCGGCGCCGCCGCTCTTGCTTGCCGATGCCGTGAGCAATGAGCTTGCCCGTCAGCGGGAACTCGGCCGCCCGGTTAAGATGAGCGTAAGCGAGACTGCTGCTGCCTGCTGGGTCGCCATTTCCCCCGGCAATCTGCAGCGCCTGCTCGACAATCTGATCGAAAACGCCCTGCAGTACGGTGCGCCGCCGGTCGAATTGTCGCTATCCCTTGAGCGTGCCGATACGATCACTCTGCAGGTGCGCGATCACGGCCCAGGCATCGCCGCAGAGCAGCGAAGCTATGCGCTTGAAGCCTTCGCCCAGATCGATTCGGCACGCGCCACCGGCGGCAGTTGCGGCCTGGGCCTGGCCATTGTGCGGCGAATTGTCAGCGCCTGCGGCGGTGAGATCAGACTGGGCGAGGCGCAGGACGGCGGCCTGACCGTCGTGCTGACTTTCCCGGTGCACAGCGCACATATCAATCACCGGCCGGTTTTGGCATGAGGCTGTCTGGTGGTTCTCGGCTCGGACAAACGGCCCGTTACGTACTTGTGAAGAACGCTGGCGATAAGTGTTTGGTACGGCATGCCCTCTTCAAGTGCCTTTACTTGAATGTCGTTCAGGTCGCCCGAGGACAGGCGAATGTTAACCCTGCGATCTTTAATGGCTGTAGCCCGCGCGGCTGTTTTGAACTTGGCAAGCTCGGCTTTGGTTGCAACCGACTTCAGTTGCTTTTTCTCAAAGGCGGTGAGGACTTCAAGTTCGTAGGCGTCAATTTTAGGCATTTGTTTCACCCTGATCTAAGTAGTCCCTCGTCGCCTTGCGACTTGGGATGACGGTCTTGAGGAAAAAATAGTCTTCCTCCTCGACAAACGGTATTAGGTAGACGTACTTGTCACACGAAACCACGAGAACCCGCTGCCTTGGATATTTCGTCTGGTTCGGGTGGGCCAAGATGTCTAGCAGACCACCGGCTTCGATTGATACAACAATGCTCTCGAACGAAATACCTCGCTCTGATCTGAGAGACTCGTTCTTCTCTGGGCTCCAGCGAAATGGTTTCATGAGGGCATGTTACGCTGCCGTGTGCCTTTTGTCACCAGTTCGCAAAGACTTCATCAACAAGGCCGGCATATGCCTATGGCATTGATCTAACCAGCGCCATGTACGGTGGCATTTGGCGTTTCTATAGCTGTTAGGCCAGTTTGCGTTGTGCCAGATAGGCAAAAAGTATTTCCAATCGCGACACTGGATCATCGAGTTCGAGCAGTTTTTGTTTGGCGAGTGCCTTTACGGGAACCGCTTCGCTCAAACGGTAGCCGACCCAGGCAGCATCGTTAAAGGCGTGCGGCTCGGGCATCTTCTCGGGGCCAAGGTCGCTGGCTATTTTCTGCAGCAGCGGCAGCACACTCTGCTGCGCCACCGGGACCTCCTGCGGCATCGGCTCAGGAATCAGTTCGACCGTTGCCCGTAGCAATCCGTCTGGCTGGGTGGCGCGGGAAATGATGCGAAAACGACGTCCGCCGCGTACCGTCAACAACAGGATGCCCAGCTGCGGCATGTCGGCCTCGGCAATATGCGCCAGCGAACCGATCAGGTGGGGCTCCGCCACCGCGCCGACTTCCTGGCCGCTGGCAATCAGACATACGCCAAAGGGCGACTTGTCTTTCATGCAAGCGGCGGCCATGTCGAGATAACGCTGCTCGAAAACCTTAAGTGACAGCACGCCGCCCGGAAAAAGGACTGCACCAAGCGGAAATACAGGAATGTCGAGTTGCTGCAATTCGACCCGGGATTGCGGTGATTCTTTGCGGCCAAAGCTTAACCAGCTCATGCTTCGCTCTCACCCCAGCGCTGCATCAAGACATGCGGGACCCTTAGCTGATCGAGAATGCGGGCGACGACAAAATCGACCAGGTCCTCGACGCACTGCGGATGATGGTAAAAACCGGGACTGGGCGGAAGGATGACGACGCCGGCACGTGCCAGACGCAGCATGTTTTCCAGATGGGTAACCGAGAAGGGGGTTTCGCGCGGCACCAGAATCAGTTGGCGCCCTTCCTTGATCACCACGTCAGCGGCCCGCTCGATCAATTTGCTGGCCAGCCCCTGGGCGATCGCCGCCAGCGTGCCCATGGTGCATGGGCAAACGACCATGGCGTCGGGCGGGTTGGAGCCGCTGGCGACCGGCGCAAACCACTCGTCGCGCCCGTAAACAGAGAGTTCGCCAGGCAGTGCGGCGTAACGTTCACGGAAAAAGCATTGCGTTTCGCTGGCACGCGATGGCAATTCGAGGCCCATTTCCTGTCTGGCGACGACCTGGGCGACCTGTGAATAGAGCAACTGCACCCGGCAGCCAGCAGCCAGCAGGCACTCAAGCAGGCGGACGCCATAGGGCATGCCGGAAGCGCCGGTCCAGGCAAGGCAGATGGTCTTGGGCATGTTCATCCTGAAGATGTTTCGGCGGTCGCAAGCTCTGCAAGCAGGCGCGCTGCAATCAATCCGTTGATGATACCGAAAGCTAACGCTGCTGCGGAAAAAAGCGGCAATAGAAAAAACAGGCCGTTGTGCGGAATCAGCCACAGTCGTGCCAGCAGCAACTGCCCGCCGATATGGGCAAAGGCAGCTAGAATGCTCCAACTGACCGGACCGAACCAGCGCCGCGGCAGTCGAATGGCCAGCCCCAGCACCAACAAACTGAGCACTGCCCCGGTCAGACTCATAAAAAACCCCGGCGAAAGAAACTGGCCGAGCAGAAAACCACCAGCAATAACGCGCAAGCCGCTGACCCATGCCGCGCTGACCCAGCCGTAACGGGCCAGCACGATCAGCGTCACGATATTAGCCAGCCCCGGCTTAACGCCGGGCAGGGGCAAGGGGATCGTTGCGTCGATCAGCGCCAGCCCGATCGCTGCCGCCGCGAGTTGGGCGATGCGGTGATCTTCCTGGGTAGTGGTGAGTTCGATTACCGAGCGTGTCATGTCGTTCAGTCACCTACGGGTTTATGACAAAAGTGGTGCATGGCCGACGGTTTTGCAGTTTAATTGGCTCAGCAAAGTCTGAACTTCAGCACTAGGGAGGTTGGCATGAGTCACAAACATTTGCATTTGCTCCAGTCAATTTATCATGATCCACTCAGCGCCAACATTCACTGGCGGGAGATTGAATCACTGTTGCTGCATCTTGGGGCAAGCATCGAGTCGGCGCATGGCGCTCGTTTCCGGATCGTGCTGAACAAGGTCGAGGTGTTTCTGCACCACCCGCACAACAGTTCAACCTGTACCAAGCAGGAGATCAAGCAGATCCGCGAATTCCTCGCCCACGCCGGCGTGACGCTGTCCAGCTACGAGGGGGGTTAGAGCTTAACGCCCAGCAAATCGAGGATACGCTGTTGATCGTTGTCGGGCCGGGTCACTTGATCGAACTCGGTATTGGCGATTTTCACCCGCTGGATTCGAATGGCCGACAAGCGATCCACCGCCAGCGGCCGTCACACCGGCGAAAGCGACCGAAGGTGACCGCAGGGTCGACGCTTTTTTTTCCGTTGTCTTGGCAACCACTTGTTATCGAACAAAAATATATGATGCTAAAAGCTTAACCGAGCGCCATGAAGGCATGAGCATAGTAATGGTAATGCTGGCGCCTGAGGCTCTGCCGTGAGAAAATGCACGATTACTTCTTCTGGCTTTACACGGTTTTTCGGTGACGGTATTTGACGTCTCGTTCGATTAAAGCCGCGTGCCTATTTGCTTATGACGCAACTCAATATAATCGCGCGCTACGTCGAGCGGATGCTTGATCCAGATGCTCTGGAGATGCAATAAATGTCACCACAAAGCTGCTCATCGGCGATCGCTCCGATTGAAGAAATCATCGTCGAAATGCGTGCCGGGCGCATGGTCATCCTGGTCGACGAGGAGGATCGCGAAAACGAAGGCGACCTCGTTCTGGCGTCTGAGCACGTCACCGCCGAAGCCATTAATTTCATGGTTAAGCATGCGCGCGGACTGGTCTGCCTGACAATCAGCGAGGCGCGCAGCAAGCAGCTTGGCCTGACGCAAATGGCACGTGACAACAAAAGCCCGTACAACACCGCCTTCACCATATCGATCGAAGCCGCCGCAGGCGTCACCACCGGCATTTCGGCGCAGGACCGGGCGCGCACCATTCAGGCGGCAGTCGCCCGTGATGCGCGGCCAGAAGATATCGTCCAGCCCGGACACATTTTCCCGATCACCGCCAAGGCCGGTGGCGTTCTGGTGCGCGCCGGCCATACCGAGGCCGGCTGCGATCTGGCCCAGATGGCCGGATTGGAGCCCTCGTCAGTCATCTGTGAAATCCTCAAGGACGATGGCTCGATGGCACGTCTGCCCGATCTGATCGAGTTTTCCCGCACACACGGCCTGAAAATCGGCACCATTGCCGACCTGATCAATTTCCGCAGTCGCAACGAAACACTTGTTGAGCGGACATTCTCCAAGCCAGTCCAGTCTGTGCATGGCGAGTTCATTCTGCACGCCTACTCCGACCGGACCTCGAACGAGATCCATCTGGCGCTCTCCAAGGGCGAGATTTATGCCGACAGGGAAACTCTGGTGCGCGTGCATGAACCACTTACCGTACTCGATTTCCTGGACCCCACCAGCGGTCGCCATACCTTTTCGTTAGACCAGGCACAGAAGGCACTGGCGCAAGCGCAAGCCGGTGTCATCGTTCTCCTGCGCCGTCCCGAAACCTGTCAGGACCTTCTGGCAACACTGCGTGAGAAATCACCCGCGCAGCGCCCAGCGGCAAAATGGGACCCGCGAATCTACGGCATTGGCGCCCAGATTCTGCGCGATCTGGGTGTCGGCAAGATGAAGCTGCTGGCCAGTCCACGCCGTATGCCAAGCATGACCGGTTTTGACCTCGAGGTGACGAGTTACATTGCCTCGCCGGTCGAGCTCGAATGAGTAAGCAGAATCCACGGAAATCTTCAGAAAGCGCTGACATGGCTCACTACGATACGATTTACGAATACGAAATAGCACTTGCCGGAGAAGGTCTTTCCGTCGGCATTGTCATGAGTCGCTTCAACCCGGACATCGGCGAAGGTCTGCTGGCTGCCTGCGTAAGCGAACTCAAGCGGTTGGGGGTAGCTGACTGTGATATCAGGATTGTCAGCGTTCCCGGTGCGCTGGAAATCCCGCTGCTGTTACAAACGATGGCGCAAAGCGACCGCTACGATGCGTTAATTGCCCTCGGTGCCGTCATTCGCGGCGAGACCTATCACTTCGAGGTGGTGTCCAACGACGCCTGCCGCGCTGTCATGGAAGTGCAACTCGATACCGGCATCCCTGTCGCCAACGGCATTCTGACCTGCGAGGACGACGATCAGGCACTGGCGCGAACGCAGACCAAAGGTTCGGATTGTGCACGAACTGCTGTCGAAATGGCCAAGCTCTTACACGCCATGTGCGAGGGACCCGCATGACTACCACGCCGCTGAACACCCCAGCAAAAGTAGTCAATACTGCCAAGCCCGCTGCCAAATCGCCGCGTCGTCGCGCGCGCGAGTTTGCACTGCAGGGTCTCTACCAATGGCAGATCAGCGGCAACGACGAGGCGGCCATTGCTGCCCATCTGGCCGACATTGCCGGGTTCGACAAGGCAGACCGCGAGTTTTTCGTGGGTCTGCTGCGTGGCGTCCTCGCCCAGCATGCAGCCTTGCAGGAACAGTTGCAGGCTTACCTCGACCGCCCCTTCCGTGAACTTTCGCCGGTCGAGGCCTCTGTTTTGCTGGCCGGCGCCTATGAGCTGAGCAATTACCCGCAAACCCCCTATCGCGTAATCATCAACGAGGCCATCGAACTGGCCAAGAGCTACGGCGGCACCGACGGCCACAAATATGTCAATGGCGTTCTCGACAAACTGGCCGCCAAGTTGCGCCCGGTTGAAGTCGAAGCCAAGCGCGCGGCCCGCGCCAAAAGCTAAGCACTTTCAACGCAGAGGGCGCAGAGTCGCAGAGAGCGCAAAGATGAACCATTCGAACTATTCGCTTTTCTCTGCGAACTTTGCGCCTCTGCGTCCTCTGCGTTGAAAGAGGTTTTTTCTGTGCCTTCCGAATTCGATCTGATCGCCCGCTACTTTGTGCGTCCGACGCCGCAGGCCGTTCTTGGGCCCGGGGACGACTGCGCGCTGCTGGCGCCTTCGCCGGGAATGGAGCTGGTGGTCACGACCGACATGCTGGTCGCCGGAACCCATTTTCTGCCCGCTACCGATCCTGGCCAGTTGGGCTGGAAAACACTGGCCGTCAATCTCTCCGATCTTGCCGCGATGGGCGCCAAGCCGCGCTGGATCTTGCTTGCCGGTAGTCTGCCGGACGCCGATGAAGTCTGGCTTGCAGCTTTCGCCGAAGGGCTCTTTGCCTGCGCCAGACGCTACAACGTCGATCTGGTCGGTGGCGATACAACCCGCGGCCCGCTCAATCTATGCATCACCGCGCTCGGCGAAGTGCCGGCCGGTAGCGCATTGCGCCGGGACGGCGCGCGGGTTGGCGATGACCTGTGGGTTTCCGGCCAGCCTGGGCTGGCTGCGCTTGGGCTGGCGCAACTGCAAGGCCGGACCGCCTTGCCGGAAGTGCTGTCCTCCCGTTGCATCGCTGCTCTGCAAAAACCGACACCGCGCGTCGAGCTTGGACTGGCCTTGCTCAAGGGAGGGCTGGCGCACGCTGCGATTGACGTGTCGGATGGGCTGCTTGCCGATCTGGGTCACATCGCGCAGCGTTCCGGTGTTAACGCCGAGCTATTCCAGACCCAACTTCCCTGTCTGCCTCAGGGCGTCGACCCCTTGCTGGCGCGTCAATGCCAATTAGCCGGCGGCGACGATTACGAACTGGTCTTTGCCGCACCATCCGGCCAGCGCCATGAACTGGGCAGACTGGCTGCTCAACTCGACCTGCCTCTGTGGCGCATCGGTCGTATCATTGATGGCCAAGGTGAGGTTTTTTTACTCAATGACATGGGGCAGGCACTGCCACTGACTCACACAGGATTTGACCATTTTGCTCAAGATTGCCACTAAGCCGCCTTCGCTTCGCTTCCTCTTTTCGCATCCGGCTCATCTGGTCGCCTGTGGCTTCGGCAGCGGACTGTCGCCGTTTGCGCCGGGCACTGTCGGGACCCTTTTTGCCTGGCTCACGTTTCCCTTGTTCAGGCCATGGTTCAACGACTTCGAACTGCTTGCACTGCTCATCGTCTGCTTCATTGGCGGCGTCTTGGCTGCGCAACGGACGGGCGCCGATCTTGGCGTCATTGATCACGGCAGCATTGTCTGGGACGAGATCGTACCTTTCTGGTTGGTGTTGGTTTTTTGCCCCGCAGGCGCCTTGTGGCAAAGCACGGCTTTCCTGCTTTTCCGACTCTTCGACATCATCAAGCCGCAACCGGCACGCTACTTTGACGAGCAGGTCAAGAATGGTTTTGGTGTCATGGCCGATGACCTGATCGCTGCCGGCTACACCGTGTTGGTACTCGCCATCGTACAATTCGTCGTCAAATGAGGCAGCAACACCTTGAAACCCTGGCCGCCCAAGTCGGCGTACTGCTTCTGGTCAACGGCCAGAAACTGGTCACGGCGGAGTCCTGCACCGGCGGCTGGGTTGCCCAGTGCCTGACCGCCGTCGCTGGCAGTTCGGACTGGTTTGAGCGTGGTTTTGTGAGCTACTCGAACGACGCCAAGCACGAAATGTTGGGCGTTGAACTCGATACCCTGCGCACTCATGGCGCGGTGAGTGAAGCAACAGCCGCCGCCATGGCCGCTGGCGCCCTGTGCCATAGTCATGCCGACTGGGCTCTGGCGATTACCGGCGTTGCCGGGCCCGGCGGTGGTTCGCCGGATAAACCGGTCGGCATGGTGTGCTTCGGCTGGGCAGCAGTCGATGGCCGGCTCGACACGCAGACCTGCCACTTCAGCGGCAACCGTGAAGACGTTCGGGCACAATCGGTCGCCCATGCGCTTAGCGGCGTATTGGACCGTGCAGCTCACTGCTCGGCATGAACACTGACGCTTCGCCTTTCACATATTACTGTATATAATTACAGTATTCGGCGCGAACGTAACGTGGCAGGCTGCGCACCGTCGAACATGAGATAATCCGCTTCAATAAAGACAAAGGACACGCAATGGACGACAACAAGGCAAAAGCACTGGCCGCCGCGCTGGCTCAGATCGAGAAACAATTCGGCAAGGGCTCGATCATGAAGATGGGGGACGGCAGTGTCGTCAAGGACATTCAGGTCGTTTCAACCGGTTCGCTCGGTCTGGATATCGCGCTCGGCATCGGTGGCCTGCCACGCGGACGCGTCGTCGAAATCTACGGGCCCGAATCTTCCGGAAAAACGACACTGACGCTGCAGGTCATCGCCGAGATGCAGAAACTGGGCGGTACCGCTGCTTTCATTGACGCCGAACATGCGCTCGATCCGACCTATGCCCAGAAGCTGGGCGTCAATCTTGACGACCTCCTCATCTCGCAACCTGATACCGGCGAGCAGGCGCTCGAGATTGCCGACATGCTGGTGCGCTCAGCAAGCGTAGACGTCGTCGTTATTGACTCGGTTGCGGCGCTCGTGCCAAAGGCAGAAATCGAGGGTGAGATGGGCGATTCGCTGCCCGGCCTGCAGGCCCGCCTGATGAGTCAAGCGCTGCGCAAGCTGACAGCGAACATCAACCGGACGAACACGCTGGTCATCTTCATCAATCAGATCCGCATGAAGATTGGCGTCATGTTCGGCAGCCCGGAAACAACGACTGGCGGTAACGCGCTCAAGTTCTACGCTTCGGTACGACTTGATATCCGCCGCATCGGCGGTATCAAAAAGGGGGATGAGGTCGTTGGCAACGAAACCCGCGTCAAGGTCGTCAAGAATAAGGTGGCGCCGCCTTTTCGCGAAGCCATCTTCGACATCCTTTACGGCGAAGGCACCTCGCGCGAGGGAGAAATCGTCGAACTGGGCGTCATTCACAAGCTGGTCGAGAAGTCTGGCTCCTGGTACGCCTACAATGGTGAGAAAATCGGCCAGGGCAAGGACAATGCACGTGAGTACCTCAAGACCAATCCGCAAATTGCCCAGGAGATCGAGGCCAAGATTCGTGCTGCGGTGAATGTACCTTCACCGCAACCGATTGGCGCCGCCGAATAGGTGGCCATGAGCGGCACGCTGCGTGAGCGTGCTTTGCGGCTGCTGGCGCGCCGCGAACATGCGCGAGCCGAACTGGCAAGAAAGCTCGCGCCATACGCCGAATCGTCCGCTGAGCTGGAGACCTTGCTCGATGACTTGTATACGCGCCGCCTGCTTTCTGACGAGCGTTACGTTGAAATGAGAATGCACACGCGTGCAGCGCGCTTTGGCAACGCCCGCCTGGCCTACGAACTACGCATTCAGGGCGTATCTGAAGAACTGGTGGCTGCCGCATTGGCCGACAGTGCGGATGAGCTGGTGCGCGCACGCCAGGTGTGGCAGCAGAAATATGGCGCCAGGCCCGCTGCGCTTGGTGCAGCCGAGCGTGCGCGCCAGATGCGATTTTTGATAAGCCGGGGGTTTTCCGGAGAAACCGTTCGCCGTGTAATCAGCGGCGATTATGAAGACGATTGAATAATGTCCGAAACCAATGCCAGCAAGAGCACGCTCTCGACGCACAACCTGAAGAAGCGCTACAAGAAGCGCAAGGTGGTAGAGGACGTGTCGTTCAAGGTGGGCAGCGGCGAAGTGGTCGGCTTGCTCGGCCCCAACGGCGCGGGCAAAACGACCTGTTTCTACATGGTCGTCGGCCTCGCCGCTTGCGATGGTGGCGACGTTTATATCGATAACAAAAAAATCACTCACCTGCCGATCCACCAGCGGGCGAAGCTCGGGCTCTCTTACCTGCCTCAGGAAGCCTCGGTTTTTCGAAAACTGACGGTCATCGAAAATATCAAGGCGGTGCTCGAGCTACAGAATCTGGCGCCTAGCGAGATTGAACGCCGTGGCGAACGCCTGCTCGAAGAACTGCATATCAGCCACATTCGCAACAGTTCGGCGGCCTCGCTTTCCGGCGGCGAACGTCGCCGGGTAGAAATTGCCCGCGCGCTGTCAACCGAACCACGCTTCATTCTTCTCGATGAACCCTTTGCCGGAGTTGACCCCATTGCCGTTCTGGATATTCAGAAGATCATCCGTTTTCTCAAGGAACGTAATATTGGCGTCCTCATCACCGACCACAACGTGCGTGAAACATTGGGCATCTGTGACCACGCCTATATCCTTAACGAAGGCGGTGTTCTTGCTTCTGGCCGCCCTGATGAAATCATTTATAATGAAAGCGTCCGGAAGGTTTATCTTGGTGAAAATTTCCGCCTTTGAACCTGCCGTTTTCTCCTCCAAGAGTTCAGAATGAAACGGGCAGCATCTCACCCAGTCCGGTGGTCAATCAGGCTCCGTAAATGAAACCATCGCTCCAGCTCAAGCTTTCACAGCATCTCACACTGACGCCTCAGTTACAGCAATCAATACGTTTGCTGCAACTGTCTACGCTTGAGCTCGAACAAGAACTGGAAAAGTATTTGCAGGAAAACCCCTTGCTTGAACGCGTGGAAGAGGAGTACGCGCCACTAGCGGCTGGGGCTGGCCAGGCCGCCGAATCCGAAAACGCCGAGAAAACCGAATCCGTGGCACCGCCCTCGTCAGCGGATGACGAAAGCTGGCTAGGCGAAGAGAGCAATTACGCCAACGCGCCCGGATCGTTTTCCGAAGACGATGGCGACTATCAGGATATGCGGGCCGCGACCATCTCGTTGCGTGAGCACTTGTCATGGCAACTCGGGCTGATGAGCATTCCCGACCGTGACCGCACTCTGGTGCAATGCCTGATCGACGCGCTCGACGATGATGGCTACCTGACCCAGTCGCTCGAAGACCTGGCTGAAACGCTTCCGCCCGAACTGGAAATCGAGGTCGAGGAATTGCAGATCGCCCTTAAACATTTGCAGTATTTTGATCCGACCGGCGTTGGCGCACGCGACGCGCAGGAGTGCCTCGCGCTCCAGTTGGACGTGCTTCCGGCTGATGACCTCCAGATTCTGGCGCGGAAGATCGTCGTCAAGCACCTTGACCTTCTCGCCGGCCATGATTTCGTAAAACTCAAGAAACTCACGGATTGCGATGACGAGCAGTTGCGCCAAGCCCAATTCCTCATTCGCAGCCTGAACCCCCGGCCGGGGGCGCAATATGCAGCACTCGACGCGCGCTACATCACCCCTGACGTGGTGGTGCGCAAAATTCGCGGCCAGTGGACTGTCAGCATCAACTCCGATGCCTACCCTCACCTGCGCATCAACAGTCTGTACGCACACATTCTCACCCGACAGCGTGGCTCAGTGCTTGCCGGCCAGTTGCAGGAAGCACGCTGGCTGATAAAAAATGTGCAGCAGCGCTTTGACACAATCCTAAGAGTGGCGCAGTCTATCGTTGATCGTCAGCGCCAGTTTTTCGACCATGGTGAAGTCGCCATGCGGCCCCTTGTTCTACGTGAAATTGCCGACATTCTGGGCGTGCATGAATCAACCGTGTCACGGGTAACCACGCAAAAATACATGGCAACGCCGCGCGGAATTTTCGAACTGAAGTTTTTTTTCGGCAGTCACGTCACCACCGAAACTGGTGGCGCCTGTTCGGCAACAGCCATCCGGGCGCTGATCAAACAGTTGATTGGTGGGGAAGACCAGAAAAAGCCCATTTCGGACAGTCAACTCGCCGCAATCCTCGGCCAGCAAGGGATTGTCGTTGCCCGGCGAACGATTGCAAAATACCGTGAAGCACTTAACATCCCGCCGGTTAAACTGCGCAAAAGCATCTAGCGCAAGCGCTGACGATGAAAGCAATGTCCACCACCCTCACCCCCGACCCCGCTCTTGCGAGTGGGCAAGAGGAGATTCGACGGTCGCTGACGCGACTACTACCATGCTAAGGAGCTACACCATGAACCTGCAAATCAGTGGTCACCACCTGGAGATCACCCCGGCAATTCATGCTTACGTCACCGGGAAACTTGAGCGAGTTACACGTCATTTCGATAATGTCATCGATGTGAACGTAATTTTGTCGGTGGATAAACTGATTCAGAAAGCCGAAGCCACCGTTCACCTCTCAGGAAAAGGCGTTTTCGTCGAAGCCCTTGATGAGGACCTCTACGCAGCTGTGGATAGCCTGGCCGACAAGCTCGACCGCCAGATTCAGAAACATAAACAGAAGGTCCAGGACCATCACCGCGGTCAAAAAATGAGTCACATCGTCGCGGAATAAATCGTCAGGTACGGCGGTGGATTCGGCACAGTTGGCCGAATCTGCCGACGAACCGGCTCTGGCCGTTTTTTCCTTTTCACTTACCGCTCGTTGTAATGGCATGCAACCCTGTATGAGCCTGATTAGTCAATTATTAGCTACAGAAAACATCGTTCTTGATCTGGACGCCAGCAGCAAAAAGCGCGTCTTCGAGCGTGCTGGTCTACTTTTCGAAAACAATCAGGGTATCGCAAGCAGTACCGTATTCGACAGCCTTTTTGCGCGTGAAAAGCTCGGCTCAACCGGCCTTGGTCGAGGCATCGCCATTCCCCATGGCCGCATCAAAGGGCTAAAAGAAGCAAGCGGCGCTTTTCTGCGCCTTGCTACGCCCGTTCCGTTTGATTCGCCAGACGGTCAACCAGTCTCTCTCCTGTTCGTGCTGCTTGTTCCCGAGCAGGCAACAGAACAGCACCTGCAAATTCTTTCTGAACTTGCCGAACGATTTTCTGAGCGCACTTGCCGGGAAGCACTCAGCGTTGCAGACAGTGCCGATACGATCCGCCAAATTTTTGCCAACGAAAGGGCCGCTCATCATTAACGCGGGCCTGTGGCCCGAGCGCACATTTTCTCTTTATCGCTAATGAGAGCCACGCTGCATGATTGATAAACGTACCTTAAGCATTGCCCAGCTCTACGAGGATAATCTTGAAAAACTCAAGCTGACCTGGATTGCCGCGGTGGGTGTTGAACGGGAAGTCGAACTAAAGGATCAGGAGATATACGGCCCAGACGTCGTTGGCCACCTCAACCTGATCTACAGCCATCGCGTGCAGGTCATCGGCAATGCTGAACTGCGCTGGGCCGACCGTGTCGGCCCGAAGCGCTGGCAGCGCCAAATCGACGACCTGATTGCGGCAAAACCACCTGCACTGATCATCGCTGATGGCCTGGAAATTCCACCCCGAGCCCGCGAGATCTGCGAAACATCACAAACCCCGTTACTCGCCAGTCCCAAGGCCTGTTCGGTGGTCATTGACCTGTTGCACGTGTACCTGGCGCGCAGATTCGCCGACACGGTATCCGCTCACGGCGTATTCATTGATGTATTTGGCATGGGCGTCCTGATCACCGGCGATTCAGGTGTCGGCAAGAGCGAACTGGCACTCGAACTCATCTCGCGTGGGCACGGTCTGATTGCCGACGATGTAGTCGAACTGGCCCGTATCGCACCAACGACGATCGAGGGGCGCTGCCCTAGCATGTTGCGCGACTACCTCGAAGTGCGCGGCCTCGGGCTGCTCAACATCCGCACAATCTTCGGCGAAACTGCGGCGCGGCGAAAAATGAAACTCAAGCTGATTGTCCACCTACAGAAAAACGCCATCGGCGATGAAACGCAACGCCTGCCGCTTGATGCCCAGTCGCAGGAAATTCTCGGCATCCCTGTGCGCAAGGTGGTTTTTCATGTTGCTCCCGGACGCAACCTCTCCGTTTTGCTGGAAGTCGCCGTGCGCAACTGCATCCTTCAGCTACGCGGAATCGACAGCATGAGCGAATTCATCAACCGCCAACAACAGGCCGTCCTTGACGACAGCATCTAATTTAAGCATATAATCGGCGCACGTCTCTCAACCCTATCAAGGAGTTACCGATGAAAGCCATGTTCATTCTCGTTGCACTCGCTCTGACCATGGGCAGCGCATTTGCTGCAGATGCAGAAAAGAAAGTGCCTTCTCCCGCACAACAGGCACAGCAGGACAAGATGAAGGCATGCAACGCAGACGCCAAAACAAAAGAGTTCAAGGGTGATGAGCGCAAGAAATTCATGAGCGAGTGCCTCGGCTCAAAACCAACGCCTGCCGCACAACAGGACAAAATGAAAACGTGCAACACTGAGGCCGGTAGCAAGACCTTGAAGGGCGATGAGCGCAAGAAGTTCATGAGCGAATGCCTCAAGGCCGACAAGAAATAATCAGCAGGAGACAGACAAACGGCGGTGTAAGCACACCGCCGTTTGTATTTGGCGCACCCGGAAAGGAGTGGTTATTCGAATTCTGCACAGTCCGCGTCGGGACTGCTCGCCGAAGCCGCAAAACAAATCTGCCCCTTGCCGTGAATGATGCATTCCGCCTCGCGCAGGAACAATTCCGCTTCGCCATCCAAAGTGACGTAGGTCCCATTGGTGCTGCTGTCAATGAGAAAAATTAGCTCGCCTCGCCGTTCGATTTTTGCATGGTGTCGCGATGCACGTCGATCATGAATTGCCACATCGCTCTGCGCATCACGCCCCATTTTTATGGTTAGTTTGCTTTCATTCAGCTCGATGAGCTTGTCACCATAACGCAAGCAAAAAGGGGCGCGCAGCTTTGCCTCTTCGGGTGACAGAACCTCAATGACCATCATGCCAGGGAATTGCCCGGACGCTGACGCTGGGCCAAGACTGCGCGTTGATTTTTTTAACGCTGGCGGAAGTTCGGACTGCGTCTGAAAACTGGTCAACACTTGCCCAGGTTTGGCCAGCCCGGCCAGGTGCGCGGCGACGCTGACCGTTTCGCCAACGACGCGGCCTCGTTCTTCGCTGACCGAACCGTGCGCAAAACCAATACGAATGGCCAGCTTCACGCCGGACACCGGCGGCAGGTCGGCTACCCGCTCCTGCATCTGAAGGGCGGCCTGAAAAGCCTGATCGGGCAGGTCAAACATCGCCATCAACTCGTCACCGACCGTCTTGATGATGTACCCGCCAAAAACCTCGACCGAACGTTCCATTCGCTTCAAGCAACGATCTACGGCACGCAAGGTTTCAGCATCGCCAAGTTTCTCGTGCAGACGCACACTTCCCGACACATCGGCAAACAATACTGACTGGGGTTGGCTGGCATTAATCATGTGTATTCAAATGCGGGGAAATCTGGTTGCACAGTCCACTACCCTGTGCTGCGGCAGCTCGATGTTTTTGATCATAGCAAAAGCCCGGCATTTACACCTCTATCGTTGACGGCCTGCAGGGTGGTCAGTTGCGGCAACGATAATTCCTCTCCAAACTGCGGGCCGTCGAACGCCGTGTCCCCACCGTCCATATCCGCCAGATCAGCGTCGACGTGCAAGCCCTTGAAATCGAACAAGTCATTGTCCGCCAGATGTGACGGCACAATGTTCTGCAGCGCCGTGAACACCGACTCGGTACGCCCTGGATAGCGGCGGTCCCAGTCGGCCATCATCTCGCGAATTTTCTGTCGCTGTAGGTTGTTTTGCGAGCCGCACAAGTTACAGGGAATGATCGGAAACGCCATGCCACGGGCAAAACGTGCGATGTCACTCTCGCTACAGTAGGCCAGCGGACGAATCAGCACATGGGCGCCGTCGTCGGTCACCAGTTTGGGCGGCATGGCCTTGAGTTTGCCGCCAAAGAGCAGATTGAGGAACAGGGTGTGCACGATGTCATCGCGATGATGCCCAAGCGCAATTTTGTTGGCGCCGAGCTCCTTGGCGGTGCGATAAATGACGCCACGGCGCAAACGCGAGCACAGAGAACAAGTTGTCTTGCCCTCGGGGATCTTCTCCTTGACGATCGAATAAGTGTCCTGCTCGACGATGCGATACTCGATGCCCAGGCCGGACAGATAGGTCGGCAGTACGTCAGCGGGAAACCCTGGCTGCTTCTGGTCCAGGTTCATGGCGATCAGGCGAAAATTTACCGGCGCCCGCTCACACAGCGCCATCAGCGCCGAAAGCATGGCATAGGAGTCCTTGCCGCCAGAGATGCAGACGAGAATGGTGTCGCCGTTCTCGATCATGTTGTAATCGGCAATTGCCTTGCCGACGTTGCTTTCAATGCGTTTTTTCAAGCGCAGAAGGTTGTTTGAATTTTCCACCAAACCTCAAATAAATAGTCGTAAACAACTGCAACTCAAACGAAAGGCTATAAATGGGCGGTACGACCGCCATCGACGTTGACGACCTGTCCGGTTACGTAAGCGGCATCAGCGAGCAGGAAGCGCACAGCGCGCGCAATATCCTGCGGGCTACCGGGGCGTTTCAGAAGCGTATGGGCGACGATTCTGTCCTGCATTTCGCTGTCAAAGACGCTGTCCTCAGGCCACAGGATCGGTCCCGGCGCTACAGCATTGACCCGCACTTCCGGCGCCAGTTCGATGGCCAGCGCCCGGGTCAGGCCCAGCAGACCCGCCTTGGCCATGCAGTATAGCGGGTATCCGGCCAATGGCCGCTCGGCATGGATATCCGTGATATTAACCACTGCGCCCTGAGCGGCCTTCAGGTGGGGCGCTGCCGCCTGCGTCAAAAAAAGCGGCGCTTTGAGATTGCTGCCCACCAGATCATCCCAAGCCAATAGATCAATTGTTCCAAGCGGCGTGGCATAAAAACTTGATGCATTGTTAACCAGTGCATCGAGACGACCAAAATAGGTCACGGCAGTTTCAACCAGCATGCCTAGTGCGCTGATGTCGAGCAGATCGGCCTGCTGACAAAGTGCAGAATTTGGCCGCAGCGCATTGAATTCACAGACCATTGCTTCTGCCGCCGCCTGCGCACTGCGGTGGTGGATCATGATATTGGCGCCTGCCGCATGCAGTTCGCGTGCAATGGCACGGCCTACCCGCTTTGCCGCCCCGGTCACTAATACCGTTTTGCCAATCACGTCCGACTCCAGAAGTTTTCAAGTGCACCTAACCGGAACCAAACAGGCACTACTTATCCTTCAATCGCCCGTGCAGCATCGGAGCGGAACTTGGCGGCGTCCTCCGGTTTAGGGATTTCGTTGGCCAGGGCTTCTATCACGCGCAGCGTATTGCTCGCCCCGTCAAAGTGGTCCTGGCAAATAATCTCTGCCATGGGGCCAATAAACTTCGCCAAAAGTTTCTGCAAGGTCAGCTTGACGTCCGATGTCAAGGGTCCGCTCGGCACCGGGACTTTAGAGGCTGCAGCCTGTGTTTTGTTGGGCGTGGCGCTGAGATAGTCAAAAAATGCTTCCGTCAACAATTCATCGCTGTTCGATGTTGTATTTTGACCGCCATCGAAGCGTATATGTGCGGAGCGAATATCACACATGAGTTGAATAGCGGCAATACCGCGCTTATTGCGACAAATGACAGCAACGATCTGGCCTGCCTTCAAATGCACCTGCGCCATTCGATTGTCTTCGCTGGCAAGGAACACAATTCCGCTGCTTTGCTCATTGCAATAGATCCTGATCTGAGCAACGATCCTTGCAAGTGGAATTAAGTCGTCCGGTGGCTTAAGCACAATCAAGCCCTCCAATGAGTTAGTTTTTCTTGCGTAATCTATCCATTGCAAACTTCAGGCTGAGGCGCATGCGCTCAAGAGCCTTGCCCAAATCCCCGATTTCATCGTTTGAATTGGCAACAATCTGCAATTCGACATCGCCGTCCGCTATCTGTATTGCATTCGCGGTAAAGACTGTCAGAGGCCGCAAGGTCGCATTGACGACTAGCATGACCAGAAACACTGAAAAAACAAATATTGTCCCCATGATACTGAGCAGTGTGACAAGCAGGCTCGACTTGGCCTGATCAAGCGACACCAGGGAAAGTCCAAGTCTGAAATTGCCCCAAATTTTACCCTTGATGATGATCGGCGAAGCCAGGTCCCACATCATTTCACCGGTATCACGCTTATAGAGCTGGGCGAATCCTTCTATTGTGTTTTCGGCGGCTTTTAAGCCGACGGGGTCGTTGAAAATTCTTTTTGTTCGATTGCTAGCCTTATCTTTGTCCTTATTCCCACTCGACGCATGCTGATACTTGGTGTTGTGTGTGGGGACATAGCCGTTTACGTCGGCCGCCACGGCAAAGACGACGGAGGGATTCTTCAAGAAGATATCTTCCAGGCTCAAAATAGCCTTATCAGTGTAGGCGTCATATTTTGTGCGAAATTTGGCCGGATCCGTAGCGGGAATGGCGATGTAATTCACGTCAAATACATCGGTGATCGACAATACCCCATTGTCAACCGCTTCTTCCATAACTCTGGAAACAGCCTTGGCGCCGATGGTCGACATCATCTTGCCTTCATTCTTATACGCCTCTTCCAGGCTGGCATATTGCTGCCGGACCAAATACAACGTACCCAGAGAAATTACGACAAACAGGATAACGTTGACAATGAGCGTAACTTTAAAGCTAAGTTTTCTGAACATGGCCGATCCTCGGTTGTTTGCGCAAATTACGAGTATATGCGTCCCGACTCAAATAACAAACAGGCTTCGTTCAGAAAATTCAATCGAAACCGCTTTCAACGCAGAGCGCGCAGAGGCGCAGAGATCGCGGAGAAAATCCGCAAGTTGCCTGCCGGGGCAAATGGCTCTTCCGTAATTTCTGGTCATTTATTGACTTCTCTCTGCGTACTCTGCGCCTCTGCGCTCTCTGCGTTGAAAGCGGTTTTCAGTTTCAACGCACGAGCCTATCGAGTGTTCTATGTGACCTTCCGGCTCTTCAACTCCTCACGGATAACCTTCCTGATCGTAGGGAGGTCAGAGTCCCTTCGCTCAATCGCAGAAAAAATAGCTCAAACCAGCCGGGCTTGAACTACACCTGCCCACAGTCAAGCCAATGACAAGCGACTGATATGTATTGACCTGTCAAGTTTTCCAAGAACCCAGTTTTAGATCATCGTCCAGTGTGTGGGTAGCAGAACGGGCGGCAAGCCGACGGTTGATCAGTCTGATATGCGCGGGTTG
>NZ_JAPUVO010000088.1 GCF_029255185.1 Propionivibrio sp. | reverse complement strand
GTCGCCTCGTCCTCAATCTTTTCCGCCTCGATACCTCCAAGAAAAAAGGGGGTATCTATACTCGTCGCATTCTCGCCGCTTCTTCCGATGCTTATCGCGCCAGTCTCCTCGGGTTAAAGGGAATTTGATGCAATTGCCCTGGCGAACAGCCCAAGACGCCAGGCCGCGTGACTTGTATAGGCTGCAATGAACGATAAAGTCAGCAGACTGGCTTCAAGCGGGAAGGTGATAAGCAAGACGCGCCAGTCGATTATCTTGATGCCTGGCGCTTTGGTGGTTCTTGCATTCCGCTCGTTGGCTTCTGTCACCATGGGCACTGTCCTTTTGCGGCATTTTGAACCAGGCTTTTGCGTTTCTCCTGAACCTGTGGCATAGCCAGCCAATTTGTCGACCACTCGCCGCGTGGCTTGGGTCTGTACTCGATGCTGTGCCATTATAGTGGGCCATCGGGCGACGTATGAGCTTCCCACGAAATTTCGTTTAAGGTTTGTTCGGCTATTTCTTTCCGTTGGCGAATGGCGAATGAGCTGGCTATGATTATTCAAAGGGCCTCCGCATGAAACAAATCTATACCGAAATCCTTATCAACGCGCCGCCCGCCGCCATCTGGCGTGTCCTGACCGATTTTAAAAATTATCCCAGTTGGAATCCTTACGAAATCTTGATGGAAGGCGACATCGAAGAGGGTAAGAGTTTTCGCGGGATCGTTCAATTTCCAGAAGCTTGGAAGACCCGCCATCGCTGCCGCACGCTCCGGCTCCTTCCCGAGAAGGAATGGATTTATCAGTCTCACTACTTGAACATTCCGGGCATCATGGACGGCGAATACATTTTGCAACTGGAGGAGGAGGGGCCGAACCGAACGCGTTTCATTCAGAAGCAGAATATCCAGGGTCTCCTGGTTCCCTTGGTTTGGAAATGGTGGTCCGGGGATCTCATCTCCATCGGCTTGGGAATGATGAATCATGCCCTGAAAAGCGTCGTCGAGGGTGGAGAAACGCTCGATAAAGAACGCGGTGTGGTCATGCGTTTCGGCGATCAGGACAAAGCGGCGCTGGAGCGCCTGCGCGGCTCCTGGGCGTTGGTGACCGGCGCTTCGTCCGGTATTGGGCGAGAGTACGCGGTTCAATTAGTGGCTGCGGGAATCAACGTCATTTTGCTGGCCCGGCGTGTGGAATTGCTTGAGGAGTTGGCGGCGCAGCTGCGCGAGAATGACGAGATCGAGGTCAAGGTCATGGCGCACGACTTGGCCGATCCGAGCGTCGGCGAACATCTTCGTCGCGCCCTGCATGCCGAAGGAATCCGGATTCGCGTGCTTTGCAACATCGCTGGTTCCGACACCTGGGGTTATTTTGAAGACACACCGTTGCACGTGTACCGGTCGATGATCGAGGTTCAGATCTGGTCGCTGATCGAGTTCACCTACCTGTTCAGGGAGGACCTGGAGTCCCATCTCACCAGTGCGGTCATCAATGTGTCGTCGCTGGCGGCAGTGCAACCGGTTCCCTACATCACTGTCTATGCGGCGATCAAGGCTTTCGTGTTGGAGTTTAGTCAATCGCTGTACGGTGAATGGCTGCGGCGAGGAATTCTGGTTCAAACCGTTTTGGCCGGGCCCACCGAGACGGGCATGGCCGCTTTCCCACGCTTAAAGAAGTATGGAATTTTCGAGAAATTCATGTTGCCGGCGGAAGTGGTAAAAATCTCCTTGGGCCATTTGTCAAGGCGCATGCCCATCGTCACGCCAGGGCCGCGACCGTTTTTGCACTGGCTCTTTGCCACCGTTTTTCCAGCGCGCGTAGTGATCCTGACTCTGGGCCACCGTTTCCGCCCCGGCCAGCGATCCGACGGAACATGAGGCACATGATTCGCCGAATTGGCAAGCAGAAAGGACGTTTTAAGTGAGAGCCATCACTACAGAAATTCAAATTGAGGCGCCTATAGCCCTGGTGTGGCAACTCGTATTTGACGTGGCTGGCTACAATGATTGGAACCCTTTTATTAGCCACGTACACGGTGCTGGCGAAGAGCGCTCCTTCATCGATTTTAAGGTCCACCTTCCGGGTGCTCAGACGGCATTGACGCGAGTGGAGGTGCTTAAGGTTGTTCCGGAGCGCGAATTTGTCTGGCTCGGCCATTTGTTCAATGTCAGCGGCCTGATCGATGGAGAACATTCCTTTGAACTGTTTTCGTTGGGACCAACCAGCACAAGAGTAGTTCACAGCGAACGATTCCGCGGGAAGATGCTCCCCCTATTGGGAACATTCACCACCGGGCATGTACGACAAGGTTTGGACATGATGAACGTCGCCCTCAGGTGGAGGGCGGAGCGCGTTCTTGCCAGCGCATCCGAAGAGAAAGAAAGCAATCCCATCACCGAAGAAGATCCATCGGAACTTTCAAAAACCTATTGGGACGCCATCGTCGTGGGCACCGGGATGGGCGGGGCGACGCTGGGCTACGCTTTGGCCCGGGGTGGTCAACGCGTGCTGTTTCTGGAAAAAGGGGAGAATTACCTCACGAACCCGAAGGCTTTGCGTGGGGACTACATGGAGATATTGTCTCAGCAAGCGATGGGTCCAGATTCCGAAGAGGAAATGTCCCTCCAAGGCGGACGCTGGTGGGGTGAAATATTCGATGCGGTCAAGGGCCAATTCATACGGCCCTTCATGGGCATAGGGACAGGAGGCTCGTCGGCGCTCTATGGCATGGTCATGGAGCGGTTTTTCCTTTCAGATTTTGAGCCCAAGCGTTATCACCGAGGGGACACGGAAAGCACGCTTCCCGAACGCTGGCCGATCAGCTATCACGAGTTGCGTCCTTTTTACGCCGAGGCGGAAGCGCTTTTTCACGTTGAATCGCGCGAAGGGCCGGACCCCTTTCGTGGTGGGGATACGCGGGAATCCTTCAAAGCGACGATTCCACGGCACCTGGCCACGCGCATGATTGAAGGCCTCATGCGGAAGAAGAACATTCATATCTATTCCCTCCCTTCGGCGTGCGAATGGAAGGCGGGGTGCCGGTACTGTCAGAATTTCTTGTGCGACAAGGGCTGCAAGAACGATGCGGCCACAGCTTGCCTGCAACCCGCTCTGGAACACCACGGCGCGGTGTTGGTGACGCGATTTGCCGTTGACCGGCTCGAATCCAATCAAGGTGCTGTGACGGCAGTGCATGGCCGTTGGCGCGGCCAGCAGGGAATTTGTTTTCACGGTCGCCGAGTGATCCTGGCTGCCGGCGCTTTGGCAAGCCCGCTCCTACTTCTACAGTCCCGTTCCGAGCTGTGGCCTCAGTGCCTGGCCAACGGTTCCGGGGCCGTAGGACGTAATTTGATGCGCCAACTCACCGATCTCTACCTTTTGCCCAGTATCTGGAATTTCTCCAAGGACCCGTTCACATTAAAAGAAAATGGCTGGAACGACTTTTATGTCGTTAACGGCGTTAAATACGGAACGGTCCAATGTTATGGGAAATTTGTTCACGGCTCGATAGCGATGAAGGAATATCTGTTTTCTCTATCGCAAGGAACACATCCATGGCTGGCAAAAATAGTTGATTACTTTCACGCGGGCATCGCTCGATGTCTGGATGCCCTTTTTGTCCGCTCAGGGATCGGCTCTATCATCATGGAAGATCTGCCCTATTGGGAGAACCGAGTGGAAGCCATGGAACCAGCACCCGATGGGCGGGAACGAATCTGCGTGCATTACCGGATCAGTCGCTATGACCAGGAACGCCTGGTACGCTTCAGGCGCATGTACGAGAAGGCGATTCGCCCGTATTTTTATCTTCGTGCGCCTATTTCACAATCCCTGAAGGGGATAGCAAATGCGTCGGGTACTGTGCGCTTTGGGGACGATCCAAAGACTAGCGTTCTGAACAAAATGAATCGCGCCCACGAGGTAGAAAACCTCTATGTGGTCGACGCGTCCTTCTTTCCCTCGAGCGGGGGCATCAATCCTTCATTGACGATCGCCGCCAACGCGCTGCGCGTGGCCGAGCACATCCTATCCTTTTCGCGAATGAGACCCTGCGATAGAAATAGCGCCCGAGGTAGATGAGCGCCGGCTCGCCGTCGCCGACCGATTTGCGGTCGACGATCCACTTCTCCGGGTAGCGACTGGGCAGCGTCAGTCCGGCGCTCTTGAACCTTTTCAGACTGCTGCACTCGGTATTAAATCAATCATTGGAAACTCGAACTTGGCCAAGGCAAAATCCATTTATTCCTGCACCGAATGCGGCGCCAGCGTACCCAAGTGGCAGGGGCAGTGTCCGGGCTGCGGTGTCTGGAACACGCTGGTCGAAACCATCGCCGAGACCGCGCCAGCCAGCAACAGCCGTTTTGCCGCCCTGGGCGGCACGGCCAGGATTCAGACGCTTTCAGAGATCGAGGCGCGCGAGGAAGACCGGCTGCCGACCGGCATCGGCGAGTTTGACCGGGCGCTCGGCGGCGGGCTGGTCGCCGGTGGCGTCGTTCTGCTCGGCGGCGATCCGGGAATTGGCAAGAGCACCTTGCTCTTGCAGGCGCTGGCCGAGCTGTCGGCGGTGCACCACGTGCTCTATGTCAGCGGCGAGGAGTCTGGCCAGCAAATCGCCATGCGCGCGCGGCGCCTCGCGCTCGATACCCGCAAGCTCAAGTTGCTGGCCGAGATCAATCTGGAGAAAATTCTCGCCACGCTGCAGGCGGAAAGGCCGCAGGTCGCGGTTATCGATTCGATCCAGACCCTGTGGTCGGATCAACTCAGTTCAGCACCCGGTTCGGTGGCCCAGGTCCGCGAGTGTGCGGCGCAACTGACGCGATTAGCCAAGCAGACGGGAATCACCGTCATTCTGGTCGGCCACGTGACCAAGGAAGGGGCGCTGGCCGGACCGCGCGTACTCGAACACATCGTCGACACCGTGCTCTATTTCGAAGGCGATACCCATTCGAGTTTCCGCCTGATCCGGGCGGTTAAGAACCGCTACGGTGCGGTCAATGAGATCGGCGTTTTCGCCATGACCGACAAGGGACTCAAGGGGGTTAACAACCCGTCGGCGATGTTTCTTTCGCAGCACGGCCAGGAGGTTCCCGGCTCCTGCGTGCTGGTCACGCAGGAAGGAACGCGGCCCTTGCTCGTTGAGATTCAGGCGCTGGTCGACCAGTCGCACGGCAATCCGCGCCGCCTGACCGTCGGTCTCGATGCGCAACGCCTGGCCATGCTGCTGGCCGTTCTGCACCGCCACGCGGGAATCGTCTGTTTTGATCAAGATGTTTTCGTCAACGCCGTTGGCGGGGTCAAGATTAGCGAGCCGGCAGCCGATCTTTCGGTGCTTTTGTCAATTGTTTCTTCACTTAAAAACAAGGCGTTGCCGAGTAAGCTTATCGTATTTGGTGAGGTGGGGCTGGCCGGTGAGATCCGCCCGGCGCCACGCGGCCAAGAGCGGCTCAGGGAAGCCGCCAAGCTTGGCTTCACGCGCGCGATGATCCCCGAGGCCAACAAGCCCAAACATCCGATTGCCGGAATCGAGGTGATCGCCGTGCGTCGGGTTGAAGAGGCGGTCGATCGTCTGCGCGAACTCGATTGAGTTGCCGATGAGTCATTTTTTCTTCGCCCTGCGCATGCTGCGCCGCGACGCGCGCGCTGGCGAGCTGCGCCTGCTGGTGGCGGCGCTGGTGATTGCGGTGGCGGCGCTGACTGCCGTCGGTTTTTTTGCCGACCGCGTGCGCCAGGCGCTGGAACGTGAGGCCAATCAACTGCTTGGCGCCGATCTGCTGCTGACGACCGATCATCCGTGGCCGCAAAAAATTACCGCCCAGGCGCGCGAGCGGGGCTTGGCGCTGGCTGAGACACGTACTTTTCCGAGCATGGTCAGCCTCGGTCAGGGTGATGCCCTGCGCGCCCAGTTGGCCGAAATCAAGGCGGTTTCCGACGGCTATCCATTGCGCGGCAGCCTGCGCATCGCTGCCCGGCGTAATGCTGCAGACTCACCTGCCAGCGGTATTCCAGCGCCGGGGATGATCTGGATCGACGAACGACTGGCTTCGGCACTGTCGGCCGATGTGGGCGATACACTTGCGGTCGGGCAGCAGCCCCTGCGCGTAGGGGCAGTCCTGACCCTGGAGCCTGATCGTGGCGTCAATTTTTTCAGCGTCGCGCCGCGCCTGCTGATGAATGTCGCCGATCTGGAGGCGACCGGGCTGATCCAGCCGGGCAGCCGGATTACCTATCGCCTGCTGCTGGCCGGTGAGGTGCCGACGGTCAGTGCTTTTCGCTCGCGTGTCGAGAAATCGCTTGAACGCGGCGAACGCATTGAGGACGCCCAGAATGCGCGTCCGGAGATCCGCACGGCGCTCGATCGAGCGCAAAAATTCCTCAGTCTTTCCGCGCTGTTGACCGTGGTGCTGGCCGCCGTTGCCGTCGCCCTGGCAACACGTCGTTACATGCAAAGACATCTTGATCCCTGTGCGGTGATGCGCTGTCTGGGCGCCACTCAGGGCTTTTTGCTGCACGTCTTTCTCGCCCAGTTTGCCTTGCTTGGTCTGGTGTCCGCTGTGCTCGGTTGTGGCCTTGGCTACCTGGCGCATTTCGTGCTCTACGCCTGGCTTGCCCAACTGCTCGCCACGCCGCTGCCACAACCCGGCCTATTGCCTGCGCTGCAAGGCAGTGCCATCGGCGTACTGCTGCTGTTCGGGTTTTCCCTGCCACCGCTGATCCAGCTCAAGCAGGTGTCGACACTGCGTGTGCTGCGCCGCGAGTTTTCCAGCGGCACCCTGCCGCAAGCGCGTTTGCTTGGCGGCTACGCGCTCGGACTGGCGGCGCTGGCCGGACTGATGTTCTGGGTGGCGGGCGAAATCCGCCTTGGCGCTTATCTGGTCAGCGGTTTTTCGGTGGCGATGTTGCTTTTTGCTTTTCTGGCGCGGGTGGCGATTCGTCTGGCAGCGCTGTTGCGTGGCGGTGCGCGTTCGCGCACCGGGCAGGGCGGTATCGGCTGGCGCTACGGATTGGCCAGTCTCGAGCGGCGCTCGATCGCCAGCGTCGTGCAGATCGTTGCCCTCGCGCTGGGTTTCATGGCACTGCTGCTGCTCACTGTAACCCGAAACGATCTGCTTGATGCCTGGCGTCGGGCCATCCCACCCGAGGCGCCGAATCGCTTTGTCGTCAACATCCAGCCCGATCAACTGCCAGGCGTGCGCCGCATCTTTGCCGATAATCATTTGAGTGCGGACTTCGCGCCGATGGTGCGCGGGCGTCTGGCCAGGGTCAATGGCGTCGATGTCAGCCCGGCCAGCTACGCGGACGAACGCGCCAAGCGTTTGATCGACCGCGAGTTTAATCTCTCGTATCGGCTGGACCTGCCGCAGGGCAACGCGGTGACGGCGGGGCGCTGGTTTTCGGCCGATGATGCGGGGCGGGGCATGGCTTCTGTCGAAGACGGCCTGGCCACGACTCTGGGTCTGAAGCTTGGCGATCGTCTGGAGTTCGTCGTCGCCGGCGAGAAGGTCGACATGCAGGTGCTTGGACTGCGCAAGCTCAACTGGGATTCGATGCGGGTCAATTTCTTTGTCCTGACTCCCCCCGCCGTTCTGGAAGCGTATCCGGCGAGCTGGATCACCAGCTTTTACCTGGCGCCCAACCAGGCCGACTTCGTCAATCGGCTGATTCGCGAGTTTCCAAACCTGACGGTCGTCGATGTGGCGGCGATAGTGCGGCAATTGCAGGCGATCATGGATCAGGTTGCGCAGGCGGTTCAGTTCGTTTTTCTATTTACTCTGGCGGCCGGAATCATCGTGCTCTACGCGGCGCTGGCCTCGGCTGCCGAAGAGCGGCACTACGAGCTGGCAGTGATGCGCGCGCTGGGCGCTCGCCGCGAGCAACTACGCCGTGTCCTGCTGGCCGAATTTGCGGCGATTGGTGGTCTGGCTGGGTTGATTGCGGCGTTTGGGGCGATTACCGTGGGCCAGTTTTTGGCGCGCCGGGTGTTTCAGTTCGAGGTAGAGATCGATTTTTGGCTGCCGCCTGCTGCGTTGCTCGGTGGCGCAGCGCTGGTAACCGCCGCCGGCTGGTTTGCCGCAGCACGCCTTCTGGGTGCGCCGCCGCTGGAAGCCTTGCGCGCTGGTAGATGATACTGGCGAAGCTTAAAGCAAATTCTAAACCATCAGACCTTGAACTGGGCCGCTGCCGTTTGCAGCCGTCCAGCCTGTTCGGCCAGATTCCGGGAGTCTTCGACGGCACGTTCGATGGCGTGATTGTTCTCATCTACCATGTGCACGATCTGTTCAATATTTTGAGTAACGCTATTGTTTGCTTGACTCTGCTCAGCGACTGCTACCGCGATTTCATCCATGCGCCGCGTGGATTGCTCGACCGCGATGCTTGCTTTCGACAAGGTGTTTTTAACAGAAGACATATGGGATTTGCTGCTTTTCAGAGCCGAGGCGCCTTGCTGTAGCGATTTGGAGACTCCTCCAGACTGCTGACCAAGGGAGAGCGTCACTGCGTCAATATCGTGCGCAGCCGAAGAGGAGCGTTCGGCAAGTTTTCTAACTTCGTCGGCCACTACAGCGAATCCTCGCCCCTGTTCTCCGGCACGCGCGGCCTCGATGGCAGCATTTAACGCGAGCAGATTGGTCTGCTCGGCCAAGTCTTGAATCTGCTTGGTCAGATTGACGATGCTCTCCGTACTCGTGACGAACTGACCGACAGAATTGTTGATGGCATTTACGGCCTGGTCGACGGAATCAAGTTCAGTGGAAAGTTCTTCCATTGCGGCAACCCCGGCTTTGGTGTGATCAAGACTTTGCCTCGCAGTTTCCTTGGCCCCTTGCGCATTGTCAGAGATCAAGGCGATTGCCACGGCGAGTTCCTGCATGCACGCAGCCACAGCCTGAGCCGCTTCTGATTGACGGCTGGACCCCTGCGCCACTGCGCTTGTAATTTCCGACAGCGACTGATTGGTATTGGACACGGCCTCGGCGCTGGTGACAACTCCGCGCAGCACCTTCTGGAAGGTTTCTATCAAGCTATTGAACGCTCCTGCGGTCTCACCGAGCTCATCCTTGCTGGGCACGACAACACGGTAGGTGAGATCGCCGTCGGTCAATTTGGTAGAGCCAAACCGAACGACCTCTACTTCTCCGAGAATGTTTTTGTGGACTAAAACCAAAACCAGCCCGGATAACACGAGGGAAATGGCGCTGATCGCTATGAGCAGTGTATTTGCCGCATTAGCGGATGCCTTTGCTTCTTCATAGGCCGCTTGTGACAGGCGGCTCTCTAACTCCACGAGGTCTGCAAACTGCTTCTGAAGCTTCTCGAATTCCGTGGTCGCGAGACTGACCATGGTGACACCCGCGGCGTAGTCGATTACCGCCATTTCAACCGCTTCCTTTGTCGTGCGTTTAAAAACAGCCAGGCGCTCCGGAATGCCTTTCAGCAGTTCACGCTCTTCAATGCTGAGCTTGTCAGATTTTCCCAGACGTTCAATTTCCTCGCCTGCGCTTCCAAGCATCTCTGAATGCTCGGCAAGCAGCCGTTTCTGGATTCTTTCCGGAACATCAGACGCACTAGAAGAGAGAATTTCGAACGTTCTTGCTTGAATGCGCTGAATTTCCGCTCCTGCCTGCATGGAGATCCGGCTATGGACCGCACGACGTATCACCATGTCTTCAAGCGTACTCGCTGCTTGCCGCAAACTGATATAAGAGGTGATTGCCACCAGAAGCAGGCAAAGCAAGGCAATGGCCGGCGAAAGAACCAGCTTGGTCCCAATTCGGAGATTCAAACTCATGATCTGTCCTGGCTATTCGGGTTACTTTTATTTGTAGATGCCTACGGCTACATATGCGTCTTGACCCGGAATAGCAGTTACGTAGGTCGACTTGGGCTCAACCTTCTTGGTCGTCGGATTCGACCAATAATAATCAACCCACCCCTTCTGTTTCGTCTTGGCAACCTCCGCCATCTCCCGAACGAAGGTCTTGCCATCGGCATCCTTCAACTCGTTAAGGTTCTTTCCGATTAGCCCTGCATTGGCTCCGTGGGCGATGATAGTCCCGTCGAATTTGCCAACAAACACATATAAATCGCGGTCACGCCACTTTGGGTCGCTAAAGGTTTTCGTCGAACTTTCAATGCCATTGGCTTTTACTTCGGCTAGTGCCTTGGCAACCATCGCCTCAGCTTCCTTCGCCGTTCCCTTGTCCGAAGCTAGGGCGCTCGTTGCGATACTGACAGCGATACCAAGTACCAGAAAAAATTTACCAAGATAAGACATATCTTCCTCCGCTATATTAAAGTTGATCACCAAATACGCAGGCCGCAAAATTAACACCATCAAGCACCACGCACCATGCGCAGAATACCGTGTTGATAAAAAAAATCAAACTGTCTGTCAGTCTTTCAGTCTTTTCCATATCGTGGTCCGTGCGCCTTTATGTTTCACTCACAAAGTCTCTGTTTTTCGTTGTGCTCGTCGTGTTCGTTGTGGTTATTTTTTTCGTATTTTCAAACCAGATCTTCGCGGCGCAGCATGAAGACATATTGGTCGCCAGCGCTGGTGTCGAGCCAGGTGAACGAGGTTTCCGGGAACGCCAGTTCCAGTTCGTTCTGATTGTTCCCGATTTCGACAATCAGTATGCCGTTCGGATTGAGGTGGCCGGGCGCTTCCCTCAGAATGATGCGCACGAAATCGAGACCATCTTCGCCGCTGGCCAGTGCGAGCCTCGGCTCGCGTCGATATTCCTCGGGCAGGGCAGCCATTGACTCGGCATTGACGTAGGGCGGATTGGAAATGATAAGGTCGTAGCGTTGCCCTGTTATTCCGCTAAAGGCGTCACACTCGATGAGCCGCAGGCGTGAGCCAAGCCGGTAGTCATCAACATTACGCTGGGCCACGGCGAGCGCGCCAGGCGAAAGGTCGACCGCATCGACCCTGGCTTCAGGGAAAGCGTTGGCGGCAAGAATGGCCAGGCAACCGGAGCCGGTGCAAAGATCCAGTACGCTGCCTACCGCCCAGGGGTCGTCAATCCATGGGCTGAGTTGTTCGCGCAACAGTTCGGCGATATGCGAGCGGGGAACAATGACCCGTTCATCGACATAGAAACGGCAATCGCCGAGCCAGGCCTCGTGGGTCAGGTAAGCCGCAGGTAGACGTTCGCTGATGCGTCGTTCGATCATTCTGAGTGCAGCAGCCCGCTCGTCGCTGGTCAGGCGAGCGTCCATGAAGGGCTCCAGACGATCGAGTGGCAAGTGCAGGGTGTGCAGCAGAAGATAGGCTGACTCGTCCCAGGCGTTGTCGGTGCCGTGGCCGAAGAACAGCCCGGCTTCGCAAAACCGGCTGACCGAAAACCGCATCAGATCGCGCAGCGTGGAGAGTTCGTTTTGGGCTTGTTCAAACATGTCAGGGCAAAAGCTTCTCAAGAATCCGGCGATAGACGGCGCAAAGCTTCGCCAGGGCAGCAATTTCAATGCATTCGTCGATCTTGTGGATGGTCGCGTTGACTGGGCCAATTTCAATGAGTTGTGGGCAAATGTCGGCGATGAAGCGGCCATCGGAGGTGCCGCCGCTGGTCGACAGTTCGGCCAGCAGCCCCGTTTCTTCGCGGATTGCCGCGCGCGAGGCATCAACCAGTGCACCACGGCCGGTCAGGAAAGGTTTGGCGCCCAGTGTCCACACCAGGTCGTAATCGAGTTCATGGCGCAGCAGGATTGCATTGACTTTGGCCTGTAAATCTTCAGGCGTGCTGGATGTGGCAAAGCGGAAGTTGAAGTGGATGTCCACCTGGCCCGGAATGACGTTGCCGGCGCCGGTGCCGCCGTGGATATTGGAAATCTGCCAGCTTGTTGGCGGGAAAAATTCGTTGCCCTGGTCCCATACGCAGTTGGCGAGTTCGGCAATGGCCGGCGCCGCCAGGTGAATCGGGTTCTTCGCCAGTTGCGGATAGGCAATGTGACCCTGAATGCCTTTGACGGTCAACTTGCCGGATAGCGAGCCGCGTCGGCCATTCTTGATGGTGTCGCCGAACTGACTGACTGCCGTGGGCTCGCCAATGATGCAGTAGTCGATGGTTTGGCCGCGCGCGGCAAGCGCCTCGATGACGGCAACGGTGCCGTCCACCGCGTCGCCTTCCTCATCGGAGGTGAGTAGGAAGGCAATTGATCCACTGTGTTGCGGATGATCAGCAACGAAGGCTTCACTAGCGGTAACAAAGGCCGCCAGCGAGCCTTTCATATCTGCCGCGCCGCGTCCGTAGAGCAGGCCGTCGCGCCGCGTCGGCTGGAAAGGGGCGCTCTGCCACTGTGCGGGCGGTCCAGCTGGCACCACGTCGGTATGTCCGGCAAAGCAGAAGAGCGGGCTCGCCGAACCGCGGCGCGCCCACAGGTTGGTGACGCCGGAACGATTGAAATACTCGCACTCGAAGCCCAGGCGCTGCAGACGGGCGCTGATGATGGTCATGCATCCATCATCGTCCGGAGTGAGCGAACGACAGGCCATCAACTGCTCGGTGAGGCTCAGTGTGGCGTCACTTGGCATAGTCGTCATCGAGGTTGAGCGTGAACTCCTTGAAGGAGGTTCCGCCGTAACTGGTTTCCCCGAAATCGATGGGGGTTTCATTATGCTCATCTTCTCGCTGTGAGCTGCTGGTGATTTCGGAATTGTTGATCAGCCAGGAGAGATTGGTTGGCGAGTCGGCATTGCTTAATGCTTCGTCAAGCGAGATGGTGTCTTCCCTATACAGGCGGAAAAGATCCTGCTCGAAGGTCTGCGATCCCGGGGCCAGACTTTGTTCCATGGCCTCCTTGACGGCCAGAATTTCGCCGCGCTCGATCAACTCCTGAATGTGACGGGTATTAAGCAAAACTTCAGTGGCCGGCGTTCGTTTGCCGTCATGTTTTCTGACCAGACGCTGCGAGATGACGGCTTTCAGGCTGGCTGAAAGATCGAGATAAAGCGAGGTTCGACTATCCAGCGGGAAGAAATTGATGATGCGGTTGAGCGCGTGATAGCTGTTGTTGGCGTGCAGCGTGGCCAGGCATAGATGGCCGGTCTGGGCATAGGCAATGGCCGCCTGCATGGTTTCCTTGTCGCGGATTTCACCGATCAGGATGCAGTCGGGTGCTTGACGCATGGCGTTTTTCAGCGCGGGTTCCCAGCCTAGGGTATCCATGCCCAGTTCGCGCTGGTTGACGATTGATTTTTTGTGTTTGAAGAGAAACTCGATGGGGTCTTCAATGGTCAGGATGTGGCCGCTGCGGTTGGCGTTGCGGTGATCGAGCATGGACGCAATGGTGGTCGATTTTCCCGAGCCGGTCGAACCCACAATCAGAATCAGACCGCGCTTTTCCATGATCAGACCAGCCAGCACCGGCGGCAGGTTAAGCGTCTCAAGTTCCGGGATATTGCCGAGGATATAGCGCACCACGATCGAGATTGACGAACGCTGGCGAAAGATGTTGACGCGGAAATTGCCGACGTTGGGAACGCTGAAGGAGAGGTTCATCTCCTTCGTCGCTTCAAAGATCGCGATCTGTTCAGGCGACATCATTTCGAAGGCAATTTTTTCGACCATCGCCGGATCCATCTTCTGCTGATTGACGGGAACCGTATTGCCCTGGATTTTGATGTTGATCGCTACGCCGGCGGAGATGAAAATGTCCGAAGCCTGTTTTTCTGCCATCAACAGGAAAAGTTTGTCCAGAATCATGTGGCCTCCGCCGGGGTCGGGAAGATGAGGAAAAAATCAGTCGCCGCGCAGCAGGTCGTTGATGCTGGTCTTGGCGCGCGTCTTGGCATCGACCTTCTTGACGATTACGGCACAATAGAGACTGTGACTGCCGTCTTGCGTCGGCAGATTGCCAGAAACAACGACCGAGCCTGGCGGGATGCGGCCATAGCTGACTTCGCCGGTTTGTCGGTCGTAGATTTTGGTCGATTGGCCGATATAGACGCCCATCGAAATCACCGAGCCTTCACCGACAATCACCCCTTCGACGACTTCCGAGCGGGCGCCGACGAAGCAGTTGTCTTCAATGATTGTTGGATTGGCCTGCAGGGGCTCGAGTACGCCACCGATGCCGACGCCGCCGGAAAGGTGAACGTTTTTTCCGATCTGGGCGCAGGAGCCGACGGTGGACCAGGTGTCAACCATCGTGCCTTCATCGACATAGGCGCCGATGTTGACGTAGGAGGGCATCAATACCACGTTCCTGGCGATGAAGGAGCCGCGTCGAACAGTGGCCGGCGGAACGACACGGAAGCCACCGCGAATGAATTTCTCGCTGTCGTAGTTGGCGAACTTGGTTGGCACCTTGTCGAAGAAGCGCATCGGGCCGCCGTCGAGCAACTGGTTGTCTTCAAGGCGGAAGGAAAGCAGAACGGCCTTCTTGAGCCACTGATGGGTGATCCATTCGCCGTTTATTTTTTCGGCGACACGCAACCGCCCTTCGTCAAGCTCGGCAAGAACGGTGCTGACGGCTTCACCCACTTTGGCGGGGGCGCTGCCAGCTTGCAACGAAGCACGGTTTTCCCAGGCTTCTTCGATGATCTGCTGGAATTGCTGCATAGTGTATTTCCTAGAGTTTTGAAACAAACTGATGAATTCGGTCCGCTGCGGCAAGGCATTGGGCAAGCGGCGGGACCAGCGCAATGCGCACGAAACCGGCGCCCGGGTTGATCCCTCTTGCCTCGCGTGCGAGAAAGCTGCCCGGCAGAACGACCACATTATAGTCGGCAGCCAGGGCACGGGCGAAATTGGTGTCGGACTGCGGCGTATCGGTCCCCGGAACTTTTGCCCACAGGTAGAAACTGGCATCGGGCATCGCCGTGCCCAGCACTGCAGACACCAGCGGCTCGACAGCGGCAAATTTTTCCTGATACTGGCGGCGGTTGGCGACGACGTGCGCTTCGTCCTTCCAGGCGGCGATGCTGGCGGCCTGCAAGGCCGGACTCATGGCGTTTCCGTGATAGGTGCGGTAGAGCAGAAAGGGCTTCATGATGGCCGCATCGCCGGCGACAAAACCGGAACGCATGCCCGGCACGTTGGAACGTTTCGACAGGCTGGAGAGCATGACCAGACGGTCAAAACTGCGGCCGAGCAGCTTCGCCGCCTGCATGCCGCCAAGCGGCGGTTTATCTTCGTCAAAGAAGATTTCCGAGTAGCACTCGTCGGAGGCGATGATGAAACCATATTTGTCCGAGAGCGCGAAAAGATTTTTCCAGTCGTCAAGATCAAGCACCTTGCCTGTCGGGTTGCCGGGTGAGCAGACGAAAAAGAGTTGAACCCGTCGCCATTCCTCGTCGGAGAGGCTGTCATAGTCAAAAGCAAAGTCGTTTTCAGGCAGCGTATTGAGAAAACGTAGATCGGCTCCGGCGAGATAGGCCGCGCCCTCGTAGATCTGGTAGAAGGGATTGGGGCTGACGACCAGCGGCTGGTAACCTCGTGACGGGTCGATCACCGCCTGCGTCAGGGCGAACAGGGCTTCGCGCGAGCCGTTGACCGGAATGATCTGTGTTTCCTGGTCGATTCCGGCCAGGTCGTAGCGTCGTGCCATCCAGTCAGCGATAGCGTGGCGCAGGGCGGGCACCCCCAGCGTGGTAGGATAGTTCGCTAGGCCGGGCAGGCCGGCGATCAGTGCCTCCTTGATGAACCCCGGCGTGGCGTGTTGCGGTTCGCCGATCGATAACTTGATCTCGGGCAGATTCGGATTCGGCGTGATGCCGATAAAAAGCTGGCGCAGTTTTTCGAATGGGTAGGGATGCAGTTTGCTGAGGGAGGGATTCACGATGTGCACACGAATTGAGATTGAACGGCCGATTATACGGGGCATCGCCTGATGGCGGAAAGTCAAGCAAGCCGCGCCAGCAGGCGAGAGACGCGTGCTGCCGTTTTTTCACTCCTTGTCGGTGCGCTGGTCTGGGGGCTGATCTGGTATCCCTACCGGATTTTGCGCGATGCCGGAGTCGACGGCGTTCTCGCTTCGACGGTGACCTACGCCGTGGCTTTTGTTCTCGGACTCTGGTTTTTTCGCCGTTCGCTTGCTGCATTTTCGTTGTCGTGGGGACTCCTTTGGCTGGGGCTGGCCTCGGCCGGCTGTAACCTCGGCTATGTCCTGGCGACCTTGAATGGCGAAGTGGTTCGCGTACTGCTGCTGTTCTATCTGGCGCCACTGTGGACCGTACTGCTCTCGCGGCTGCTGCTCGGTGAGCGGCTCAACCGGTTTGGCATTTTCGTCATTGCCCTGTCATTGGCCGGTGCGGCGACCATGCTCTGGCAGCCGCGGATCGGTCTGCCAGTGCCAAGGGATGTTGCCGACTGGTTCGGGCTGGGCGCCGGGTTCTCCTTTGCCCTGCTCAATGTGCTTTCCCGCCAGGCGCGGGGGGTAAGCATCGAAATCAAGGCGATGGTGGCTTTTGCCGGGGTGGTGCTGGTCGGCGGGGTGCTGCTGTTGAGTGGGATCGGGGATCCACAGATTCCAGCCGCACCCTCGGCCTGGCTGCTGATCGCCATGATCGGTGGTGTGCTGGTGGTAGTCAATCTTTTCGTCCAGTATGGCCTTGCCAGGATTGCCGCCAATCGGGCGATTGTCATCATGCTTTCCGAAGTCGGTTTTGCCGCCCTCTCGTCGTGGTTACTCGCCGACGAAGCACCGGGATTGCGCGAATGGGTGGGTGGCGCGATGATTGTCGCGGCCAGCGTGTTTTCAGCGAGGATGGAGATTGATGGCTAGTCAGAACCCGGGGGCAGGGCGGCCAGAGGGAAAATGGCATGACAATGCAGCCCCCTTTGAAAGTGATAAATTGGGACAGTCTCTATGTTCAGCATGTACAGTTCACATCGCACTGTTGCACTCGTTCCGCTCAGCGGGAAGGCCATGAAGTCTCATCGGAGCACGTAAGTTACCATTAACGGCGAGATGATTTTAATGAGCTGTACTGTTTTTCCGTGGCGCTCACTCAAGACGCGAGTGACTCTTTTCACGCTGCTCATCTTCATGGGGAGCTTGTGGGCGCTCTCGTATTATGCCAGCCAGGTTATGCGCAGGGCCGTGGAGTACCAGTTGGGCGAGCAACAGTTCTCGACGGTGACGATGGTGGCCGCTCAGCTGAATCGCGAGCTTGTGAGCCGGCTCGAGGCCCTGGCAACGGTTGCCGACCTATCTGCGAGCACACTTCAGCAAGGGCCGGCGGCCATGCAGGCACTGCTTGAGCAGCGGCTGGATCTGCATGTTCTGTTCAATGCAGGTGTTTATGCCGCCCGGCTCGATGGTATAGCCATTGCCGATTTTCCCCTGTCAGCAGGGCGGCTCGGTATCAATTATAGCGACAGGGATTACATCATCACTGCGCTTAAGGCGGGTAAGCCAGCAATTAGCCGACCGGTCATTGGCAGGCAATCGAAGGCCCCGGTTTTTGTCATGGCAGTTCCGATACGCAATGCGGCTGGCAAGGTGGTCGGTGCCTTGGCAGGAATAACCATTCTGAGTACGGCCAATTTCCTCGATCAAATCACCGAAGTCCGCTTCGGTATAACCGATGGGTATACGCTGATAGCCCCGCAGTACCGATTGATAGTTACCTCTTCAAATCGTAGTCGAATCATGAGAACGCTCCCCGAGCCTGGAGTTGTTCCGGCCATCGACCGCTTTGTCGAGGGCTATGAAGGTTCCGCCGTCTACGTCAATCAATATGGTGTTGAGGTCCTTGCCTCGGTCAAAGCCGTACCCGTGTCAGGTTGGTTAGTGTCAAGCTCGATGCATACCGACGATGCCTTTGCTCCGATCCAAGAGATGCGCCAACGCATGCTGATGGCCACGATCATGTTGACTCTGCTGGCAGGCATCCTGAGCTGGTGGATGTTGCGGCGACAGCTTTCCCCGATGCTTGCTGCGGTGAAAACGCTGGCCGCACTATCAGATACCAAGCAGCCCCTGCAACTCCTGCCCGTTGTCCGGAAGGATGAAATCGGCGAACTGATCGGTGGTTTCAATCGTTTGCTGGAAACCCTGGCACAACGGGAAGCTTTACTTAATCAAATCCTTGATACATCAAGCGTGGCCATTTTTTTGGTCGACCTGAACGGTCGCATCACTCAAGCCAACCAGCGCATGGCCGAGATGTTTGGATTGTCGGTCGACGCACTGGTGGGAGAAGAATACGTCGCTCTTATACACCCATCGGAGCGTGAACTCGGGCGCAAGAAAATGCAAGCCTTGATTGCTAGCGCAGTCCAATCGGTCGATCTGCATCGGCTGTACTGGCGCGCTGACCGGAGTGCGTTCTGGGGGCATCTGACGGGAAAGCGTTTCCATGACGCCAACGGTGAAAACCGTGGCCTGGTTGGTGTGATTGCTGACATCAACGAGCGCAAGTTGACTGAGCAGGCCTTGCTTGAAAGCGAGAGTCGTTTTCGCGAGATATTCAATACCGTCAACGATGCTATTATCATACACGATGCCGAAACCGGACATATCATCGATGTTAATCTGCGTATGTGCGAGATGTACGGATTTTCCCGTGCACAGGCTCTGGCCGTCGATGTTGGTGATCTGAGCCAGGGCTCGCCTCCCTATTCCTTAGCCGAAGCCAACGAAAAAATGCGCCTGGCGCGCAGCGAGGGGCCACAGATTTTTGACTGGCAGGCGCGCTCTAGCGACGGGCGCGTTTTTTGGGTCGAGGTCAGTCTTCGCTTCGCACAAATCGGCAGCCAGCAGTGGATTCTGTCCGTCGTGCGCGACATCGCCGAGCGCAAGCGGGCTGAGGACGAGATCAAGCAACTGGCTTTTTATGACCAGTTGACTGGTCTGCCCAACCGGCGGCTACTCATTGACCGGCTCGGGCAGGCGCTGGTCAGCCGCTCGCGTCATCCACGGCAAGGGGCGTTGCTGTTCATCGATCTTGATAACTTCAAGACGCTCAACGATACCCATGGTCATGACCAGGGTGACCTGCTCCTGCAACAGGTCGCCCAGCGTCTGACCGCTTGTGTCCGTGAGGGCGACACCGTGGCCCGCCTGGGCGGTGATGAATTCGTGGTGATGCTTGAGGACCTGAGTGAGCGCGCGCAGGAAGCCGCTAAGCAGGCTGAAATGGTTGGCGAAAAAATTCTCGCTACGCTCAGCCAGAGTGTTCAGCTCACCAGTTGTGCCTATCAAAGTACGGCGAGCATCGGCATTACCCTGTTTTCCGACAGTCAGGCGCTTGTTGAAGAACTGTTGCAGCGGGCAGATCTGGCGATGTACCAGGCCAAGTCAGCAGGGCGCAACGCTTTGCGATTCTTCGCCCCGAAAATGCAGAGCGTGGTCACGGCGCGCGCCGTGCTGGAAACCGGTTTGCGTGAAGCGGTTTTGAAAAACCAGTTTCACCTTTATTACCAGGCACAGCTTGATTCAGGTGGCCGTGTGATCGGTGCCGAAGCACTGATTCGCTGGCAGCATAAGGAACGCGGCCTGGTTTTACCCGACGAATTTATTCCCTTGAGCGAAGAAACCGGGCTGATTCTTCCCGTCGGTCAATGGGTTTTGCAAGCCGCCTGTGCTCAACTGGCAGCCTGGGCCACACGACCGGAGAAGGCCCATCTGACGTTGGCGGTGAATGTCAGCGCCCGCCAGCTCCACCAGATTGATTTTGTCGACCAGGTTCTGGCGGTGCTCGAACAGACTGGAGCTCCACCACAACGGCTCAAGCTCGAATTGACCGAGAGTATGCTGGTCGATGGCAAGGACGAGATCATCGCCAGAATGAACGCACTCAAAGCCAGGGGGGTCGGTTTCTCGCTCGATGATTTTGGTACGGGTTACTCCTCGCTTTCGTACTTGAAACGCATTCCACTCGATCAATTGAAAATCGACCGCAGTTTCGTTAAGGAGATACTCACCGACCCCAATGATGCCGCGATTGCAAAAATGGTCATTGTTCTCGCTGGGAGCCTGGGGCTTACAGTGATCGCCGAGGGGGTGGAAAGCGAGGCGCAAAGCGACTTTCTGGCGCGACAGGGTTGCCACGCCTATCAGGGGTATCTGTTCAGCCGGCCCTTGCCGCTGGACGAGTTCGAGGCTTTTATCGAGCGCGAATAAGCTGAAAACATCAGAGGGTCGCTAACTCGCCCCGCAGCACAGCTTGAACTTCTTGCCGCTGCCACAGGGGCAGGGGTCGTTGCGGCCGACCTTGGGTTCGTCGCGACGGATGGTCTGGGTGCCGCGCTTGGCCAGCCAGAAGCGATAAATGTCGGTCACCGCCTGCGGCAATTCTTCCTCGCAGTCGTTTTCCACCTGCTCGAGTTCCTTGCCTTCAGGCCATTCCTCGCCGTGCTCGCGGGCGGCGCCTTCGGCTTCGCCGGTGAGCACCATCAACGGAAAGAGGCGTTCATCCAGGTAACTGATTTCTTCGCGGATATCTTCACTTTCTTCGTCGCCGCCGTTTTCGGTTTCGCCAAGAAACTCAAACCAGTCGTCTTCGGCGGCGTCGACGCCAGCCAGATAGGCCTGGCACCAGGGGAGGTAGTCGCTGGGACCGTTTTCATCGCCTTCCTTGGCGTAAAGCAGGAGTACTGGCGGCTTACCCGCAGCCAGTTCGTCTTCCAGAGCGTTGGCAAAGGCGCGCAGCAGTTCGGCGGCTTCGCGTCCGGCATCGCTGGCGAGAGCTTCTTCGCTGCCCAGGGCATCGGCCAGCCAGTCTTCTTCGGGGATCGGCTGCGGACCGGAGAGGGCGGCGCACAGATAGCCCTGAATTTCGTCGAGGCGCATGGCGTCCTGCAAAGCCGGGTCGTCGAGCAGAGTCTCCAGGCGGTCTAGCTGGTGGTCATCGAGTTGGGCCTGCAATGGGGTAGTCATGGTTTCAGCCTCGGCTGTTGGATTGGGTGGAAAATTCTGCCAGTTCGACCTTGGCCGCCGGTTTCCATCCCTTGCTGCGGTGTTCGGCGACGACATTGGTGAAGATCCCGCCGCGCACAAAGAACTTGGCGGTCAGGCGCATGAAGCGCGGTTTGGTGGCTTTGACCAGATCGTCAAGAATGCGATTGGTCACTGCCTCATGGAAGCAGCCCTGGTCGCGGAAAGACCAGATGTAAAGCTTGAGGCTCTTGAGTTCGACGCAGGTTTTTTCCGGAATATAGTCGAGAATCAGCGTGGCGAAGTCCGGCTGGCCGGTCTTCGGGCACAGGCAGGTGAATTCCGGGATCTCCATGTGGATCTGGAAGTCGCGCTGCGGCGCCGGGTTGGGGAAAGTTTCGAGGGTCTTGGCGGGCTGGGTGGTCATCAATGGTCCGGGTTCAAACGAATAGGGCTGGCAAAATGTTATTATAAGCGCCGAATGCAGCCAGTGCGGCGTCATGCAATGCTTCCGGGAACCCCTATCCACGCAGCCACCCAGGCTGCGTTCCATTAAATGCGTCTGACAAAACTCAAACTTGCCGGTTTCAAGTCCTTCGTCGATCCAACTACGATTTCCTTGCCCGGGCAACTCGTTGGTGTGGTCGGCCCGAATGGCTGCGGCAAATCCAACGTCATTGACGCCGTGCGCTGGGTGCTTGGCGAGTCGAAAGCTTCGGAGTTGCGCGGCGAGTCGATGCAGGACGTGATCTTCAACGGGTCCGGTGGGCGCAAGCCGGTGTCGCGGGCGGCGGTTGAACTGGTTTTTGACAACTCGCTCGGTCGAATCGCGGGACAGTGGTCGCAATACGCCGAGCTGTCGGTCAAACGGCTGCTGACGCGCAGCGGGCAGTCCGAGTACTACATCAATAACCTGCACGTTCGGCGCAAAGACATCACCGACCTGTTTCTCGGTACCGGTCTCGGGCCACGCGCCTACGCCATCATTGGACAGGGAACGATCTCGCGCATCATCGAGGCCCGGCCTGATGAACTGCGTGTTTTTCTCGAAGAGGCCGCCGGTGTCACCAAATACAAGGAACGGCGCAAGGAAACCGAAAACCGGATCGCCGATACGCGCGACAACCTGACACGTGTCGAGGATATCCGGCTCGAACTTGGCGTTCAGATGGAGCGCCTGGAAGGGCAGGCGGCAGTGGCCCGGCAGTATCGTGACTACAACGGCGAGCTGACGCGCAAGCAGCAAGTGCTATGCCTGCTGCGGCGCAATGAGGCGCTGGCCGAACGCGAACGTCTGGGACGAGAGTTCGAGCGGGCGCTGATCGAACTCGAGGCGCAAAATGCGGCTCTGCGTGAAACGGAAGCACGGCTTGAAGAAGCGCGAGAAAGCCATTTTGCCGCCAGCGACGGCGTGCATGGCGCGCAAAGCGAACTGTTTACGGCCAATGCCGAAGTGGCGCGGCTTGAAGCCGAAATTCGTCATCGCCGTGAATCGCAGCGCGAGTATGAATCCCGACTGGCGCAACTTACCGATGACCAGTTGCACTGGCAAGGGCAACTCGAAAAACTCGAGGCGGACCACGCGCGTTGGGTGGATTTGTCGGCGCTTGCCGATGAGCGCGTTGAGCAAGGAGAAATGCGTCTGGCCGCCCAGCAGGAACGCCTGCCGCTGGCCGAGGAAGCACACGCCAGCGCCCAGGACGCAGTCAATCGCCAGCGTGCCGTTCTTGCCCAGACCGAACAGCGTTTGCAGGTCGAGCAGGCCAATCGCGGCCATGCCCAGCGTTCGCTGCAAATCATTGCCGGTCGTCGCCAGCGCTTGGCACAGGAACGTGAGGCGTTGCCGGCGCCCGACGGTAGCGAGTTCGAGCTCAAGCAGGAAGCACTGGCGCAATTGCGCGAACGCATCGTCGACGCCCAGGAGGCGCTGGTCAGCAAGCAGCAAGAGCTGCCCCAGCTTGAACAACAGCGCCGTGAAGTGCTGGCCGAAGTACAGCATGTCCAGAAGGAACGCGCCGAAGCCCATGCCCGTCGCGCTGCGCTCGAGCAATTGCAAAAGCGGGTGCAGGGCGATGGCAAACTGGCAGACTGGTTGCATCGGCACCGGCTCGACAAGGGACAGCCGCTGTGGAAGGCACTGCATGTCGAGGTCGGCTGGGAGGATGCCGTCGAGGCCGTGCTGCGCGAGCGGATTAGCGCCCTCGCCGCTGAAGTGGCCGACCCGGCCTGGAGCCGCGATCGTCCGGGCAGCAAACTGACTCTGCTCTTGCCGGTCGACGGCGCGACGGCGAACTTTGCTGCCGATCGATTGCTGGCGCGCATTCGTTGTGACGACCCGAAACTCGTCGCCATTCTTGCTGATTGGCTTGGCGAGGTATTCACCGCGCCTGATCTGGCCGCCGCGTTGGCACGCCGCGCTGATCTGTCCAGCAGCGCCTGCTGTGTCACGCCGGGGGGCGATGTGGTCAGCCGGCAGAGTGTCACGCTGTTTGCCCCGGACGCCGCAGAGCATGGCCTGCTGGAACGGCAGCGCGAAATCGAGGAACTCGGCGGGGCCATTGCCCAGCGCGAAGAGCGGGTTGCGCAGGAACAGGCCAGGCTGGCCGAAATCGAAATGCGCATGGTCGACGTGCAGAACGTAGTCCACGAGTCACGCCAGGAAATCGAGGCACTGCAAGAGCGGGCTCACGCCATCCAGGTTGAAACTCTCAAACTGGCGCAGGCGCTCGATCGCTTCCGTGAACGGCAGGCGCAGATCGACGAGAGCCTGGCCGAGATGGCCAGCGAGGAAGAGGGCGAAAACGAGCGCCTGTTCGTTGCTGACGAGGCCATTGCAGTTCAGGGCGAGCAGATACATCAGCTGCAGCTAGTCATGGGGACGGCCAGAGCTGCTTTCGAGCAGGCCGAACGGGCGCTGCGCGACGAGCGCGAACAGGTCAATGCGGTCGAACGCGAACTGCGCGAAGCCCAGTTCGCACAACGCGAGTGTCGCAGCAAGATCGAGGAAATCAGCCGCAGCCGCGATTTGGCGCGCCAGCAGATTTTACGCATCGTTGACGAGTTGGCGCGCTGCACCGAAAACGCGCAAGCCATGCACGCCGAAGATATTGAACCGAAACTTCAGGACGCGCTTGAACAGCGGGTTTTCCGCGAACAGGCGCTGGCGGCGGTGCGCGATGCCCTGGAAGCGGCAACGGCCGGGTTGCGCGGTCTGGAAGAGCAGCGCATGAAGCTTGAGCACAGTCTCGACCCTTGGCGCGAGCGGATCAGCGAAATCAAGTTGAAGGAGCAGGCCGCCAGCCTTAGCTATGATCAGCTTGCAGCGCAATTGCTCGAAGCCAAGGCCGATGAGCAGAGCCTGCTCAGCGATTTGCCCGGTGCCCGCCCCATCCCGCTGCAAAATGCCATTGCCGCGTTGCAACGATCGATCGAAACGCTCGGCGCGGTTAACCTCGCTGCACTCGACGAGCTTGAATCGGCTCGCGAGCGCAAGGGCTACCTTGACGCACAGTCGGAAGACTTGACGCAGGCCATGGAAACGCTGGAAAACGCTATTCGCCGCATTGACCGTGAAACGCGTGCACTGCTGCAGACGACTTTTGACTCGGTCAACAGCAGCTTCGGTGAGCTGTTCCCGATCCTCTTTGGCGGCGGTGAAGCCAAACTGATCATGACCGGCGAGGAAATTCTCGACGCCGGCCTGCAAGTCATGGCGCAACCGCCGGGCAAGAAGAATTCGACGATTCACCTCTTGTCCGGGGGTGAAAAAGCACTGACCGCGATTGCCCTGGTATTCTCGATGTTTCAACTCAATCCGGCGCCATTCTGCCTTCTTGACGAAGTGGACGCTCCGCTGGACGATACCAATACCGAACGTTTTTGCGCGATGGTGCAACGCATGTCGATCAATACCCAGTTTCTATTCATCAGCCACAACAAGATCGCCATGGAAATGGCGCAGCAACTCGTTGGCGTGACGATGCAGGAGTCCGGGGTTTCGCGCATCGTTGAGGTGGATATGGACGAAGCGTTGCGCATGCGAGAGCAGATCGTTTAGGAAAAATAATGACCGAACTGCAAATTGGATTGATTGGCTTGGGAGCCACCGCCGTTGTTGCTGTGCTGGCCTATAACAAATGGCAGGAATACCGGCACAGCAAGTTTGCGGAACAACTGTTGAACGTACGGCACGCCGATGTTTTGCTCGACGAAATGGAACCCGCCTTGGCACCGGCAGTCGACGCGCAAGCGAACACGACTATGGCGGCAACCATCGTTTCACCGCCACTGGTCGCTCATGCCAGAGGCATGATGGCTCCCTTCAGTGAACGTATCGAGCCCGTGTTTAGCGTTGATCAGCCGCCGCAGGAGCCTGACCTTCTTCCGGCGATGCGGGCTGCTGCGCCCGAACCGCTTGTTGTTCCTGCTGCGCAGCCGACCGTTAGCACGCCTGGGATGCGCCTCCCTGACGAAGCAAAGGATAGTGTCGAGCCGCTTCATTTGCTTTCTCCACTGATCGATTATGTCGCTGCGTTTGAAGCCGTAGAGCCGGCACCGTCCTTCCACATCCTCGAAGCGCAGCGCGCCGCCCTGGCGCGCATCCGCAAACCCGTGCACTGGATTGCTTATAACGAGCTTGCTCGCGAGTGGGAACCAATCATCGATGATGACCGGAGTGAATACCGCCGCTTCCGGGTCGGCCTGCAATTGGTAGACCGTCGGGGCCCGCTGGGCGACAACGATCTGTCGGTTTTTCACATTGCCATGCAGGATCTGGCTGATGAGCTGATGGCCATTGCCGATCTGCCAACACGTCAACCGGCGCTGGATAAGGCAGCGAAACTCGACGCTTTTTGTGCCAGTGTCGACATCCAGATCGGTATCAATGTGATCAGTCAGGCACAGGTTTTTCCCGGAACCAAGCTGCGCGCGCTGGCCGAGGCGGCGGGCATGGTGATTGATGCCGATGGACGTTTTGTGCGCTGTGATGACGACGGCAACGTGCTTTACGTGCTGATCAACCAGGAAGTGTCAGGTTTTTCAGTTGATTCAATGAAGACCATGAGTACCCACGGCATCACCTTCCTGCTTGATGTGCCGCGCGTTGCTCACGGCGAACGGGTGTTCAACCAGATGGTCGATCTGGCGCGACGTTTCGCCGATGTCTTGCGCGGCGCATTGGTTGATGACAATCGGCGTCCGCTTTCCGAAGGTGCGCTGGAGCCGATCCGGCGTCAGGTCGGGCAGTATCAGTTGATGATGGCGGCACAAGGCCTGCCGGCTGGCGGCCCGCTGACGCGGCGCCTGTTTTCCTGAGCCTGGATTTTTGCGCATGAGCGATGGCGAACGTGTCCTTCAATTGCGGACCCAGATCGAGAGGCATAATCATCGCTATTACGTCCTCGATGCGCCGCTGATTGCCGACGCTGACTACGATTCCCTGTTTCGCGAATTGCAGGCGCTTGAAGCGGCGCATCCTGAACTGGTCAGCGTTGATTCGCCAACGCAACGGGTCGGTGCCGCACCTCTGCCCGAGTTTAAGTCACTGGCCCATCGCACGCCGATGCTTTCGCTGAACAACGCTTTTACTGACGACGAGATACGGGCCTTTGACCGTCGGGTCAGGGAAGGGCTGGGGATGGTTGGCGAGGTGGCCTATTCGGCGGAACCCAAGTTCGATGGCCTGGCCGTCGCGCTGACCTATGAAGAAGGCATTTTTACCTGCGGTGCGACGCGCGGTGACGGCAGTACTGGCGAGGACGTTACGCTCAATCTGCGCACTGTCGGCAACCTGCCGTTACGGCTGCAGGGCAATCGCTGGCCGCGCCTGCTGGAAGTGCGCGGCGAGGTGCTGATGTTGCGCAGCGATTTTGATCGCCTCAACGCCCGCCAGCGAGACCAAGGCGAGAAGGAATTCGTCAATCCGCGCAACGCCGCTGCCGGCAGCCTACGCCAGCTCGATTCGCGTATTACCGCCAGGCGTTCGCTGCGTTTTTTTGCCTATGGGATTGGCGCGCTTGATCGGGGCGAAGGGGCCGTTCTGCCGCCTACTCATTCGGCGCTGCTCGACCAACTGGCTGGCTGGGGTTTCCCTGTCGCGGCAGAGCGGCGCTGCGTTTGCGGTGTTACGGGGCTGCTTGACTATTACGCCAGCGTCGGTGCCCAGCGGGCAACGCTGCCCTACGCTATTGATGGCGTGGTCTATAAGCTCGATGATCTGGCCGGGCAGGAGCGTCTCGGTTTTGTTTCGCGGGCGCCGCGTTTTGCCATCGCGCACAAGTTCCCGGCCGAGGAAGCGAGCACCCAGGTGCTGGCGATCGATGTTCAGCTTGGCCGTACCGGCGCGCTGACGCCCGTGGCCAGGCTGGCGCCGGTTTTCGTCGGTGGCGTGACGGTGACCAATGCCACCTTGCACAACGAGGACGAGGTACGGCGTAAGGATGTTCGTGTTGGTGACACCGTCATTGTGCGGCGGGCTGGCGATGTGATTCCGGAAGTGCTTCGGGTACTGCCCGAGCAGCGACCGCTATTGGCGACCGAGTTCATTATGCCGAAGTCCTGTCCGGTCTGCGGGTCGAAGGTGGTGCGCGCCGAGGATGAAGCGGTGGCGCGTTGCAGCGGCGGCCTGTTTTGTCCGGCACAGCGCAAGCAGGCGCTGATCCACTTTGCCTCGCGTCGAGCCATGGATATCGAGGGGTTGGGTGATAAGCTCGTCGAACAACTGGTCGATCACGCTATCGTGCAAACCCCCGCCGATCTTTACAAAATGGGGCTGCTGGCCCTGGTCAGTCTCGAACGCATGGCTGAAAAATCGGCCAGCAATCTGCTCGCCGCCATCGAGAAAAGCAAGCAGACGACATTGGCGCGCTTCATTTATGCGTTGGGCATTCGAAATGTCGGCGAAACAACCGCCCGCGATTTGGCGCGTCACTTTGGCACCCTTGACCGGGTTCTCGCAGCTGATGAAAACCAGTTGTTGCAGGTCAATGATATCGGCCCGGTGGTGGCGCAGTGTCTGCGCCAATTCTGCGCTGAGCCGCATAATCTTGAGGTCATCGCGCAACTGCGTGCGGCGGGTGTCACTTGGAGCGAAAGTGAAGTTCTGCTGTCTGCCGCTGGAGCTCTTGCCGGCAAGGTGTTCGTACTCACCGGAACGCTGCCGTCGCTGGCGCGGGAGGATGCCAAAGCCTTGATCGAAGCGGCCGGTGGCAAGGTCAGCGGATCGGTTTCGAAGAAGACGGATTTTGTTCTTGCCGGAGCGGAAGCGGGTTCCAAGCTTGAAAAAGCGCAGGAATTGGGCGTGACGGTGATCAATGAGGCACAATTGCAAACCCTGTTAGCGCATGAGACTCCAGTCCAATGAAAAAAGTAACTAAAGCAGTGTTCCCGGTTGCCGGTCTCGGTACACGCTTTCTGCCGGCCACCAAGGCCAGTCCGAAGGAAATGATGCCGATCGTTGACAAGCCACTGATTCAATACGCGGTTGAGGAAGCGGTTGCGGCCGGCATCAGCGAAATGGTTTTTGTTACTGGACGCACGAAGCGGGCCATCGAGGATCATTTTGACAAGGCCTATGAACTCGAAAGTGAGCTGGCACTCAAGAACAAGACCGAAATGCTTAGGTTTGTCCAGAATCTTTTACCAAGACACATCAACTGCATCTATATCCGCCAGTCGGAAGCCCTTGGCCTCGGTCACGCCGTGCTTTGCGCCAGGCCGGTGATCGGTGACGAGCCTTTTGCCGTATTGTTGGCCGATGATCTGCTCGACGGCGATCCGCCCGTCATGAAGCAGATGACCGATATTTACGACGACTACCGCTGCTCGGTGCTGGGTGTTCTGGATGTGCCGCGTGCCGAGACCGGGAGCTATGGCATCGTCAAGTCGAGCTTTGTCGCCGATCGCGTCGAACGCATCGACGCAATCGTCGAAAAGCCGACTCCCGACCTTGCGCCGTCGACTCTGGCGGTGGTCGGTCGCTACATTCTGACGCCACGTATTTTTCACCATCTGGAGAATGTCAAACAGGGTTCCGGCGGCGAGATTCAGCTTACCGACGGCATCGCCTCGCTGCTTCTCGAAGAACAGGTTCTTGCCTATCGCTATCAGGGAGCGCGCTTTGACTGTGGTTCCAAGCTGGGCTACCTGCAAGCAACCGTAGATTTTGGTCGGCGCCATCCGGAAGTCGGCGCCGCGTTTTCAAACTATCTAACTAAGCTGAAATGAGCATGACAGAAACTCAGCGGGCGAAGGATCTTCTCGCTGCGGCAGATTTGATTCACTCGGCAGAGACGGTCGCAGCGGCAGTTGGCCGGGTCGCCGGCGAAATCAGCGAGAAGCTGGGCGACACCCATCCCTTGCTGCTGTGCGTCATGAGCGGAGGCGTTCCTTTTGCCGGACAGCTGATGACACAGTTGCATTTCCCGCTCGATTTCGACTACATGCACGTTACCCGCTACGGTCAGGATACCGCCGGTGGGGCACTGTCTTGGCGTTCGGCGCCGTGGACCCCGGTCAAGGGGCGAACAGTTCTTGTTCTTGATGATATTCTCGATGAAGGCTTGACCTTGGCCGCCATTGTCGAGCGCATGATGCAACTTGGGGCCAAAGCCTGTTACACCGCCGTAGCGACTGACAAGTTGAACGGCAAGGATAAACCGATAAAGGCCGATTTTGTCGCGCTGAACGTACCTGATCGTTTTGTTTTCGGTTATGGCATGGACGTTCGCGGCCAGTGGCGAAATCTCCCGGCAATCTACGCCATGAAGGAGGAATGAGATGCTGGCAGTTATTGGCGGCAGTGGTCTGTCGCAACTGGCCAATCTTGATGTGTCACATCGCGAGGTGCTGCGTACTCCGTATGGCGAGCCATCAGGTGCCGTGACTTTTGGCCAGATTTGTGGTCGTCCGGTCGCTTTTCTGGCCCGTCATGGTTATGGTCACACGATCCCGCCGCATGAGGTTAACTACCGGGCAAATGTCTGGGCGCTGTGTAAGCGAGGCGCCGTTGGTATCATTTCGGTGGCTTCGGTCGGCTGCATCAGGGCTGATCTGAAGCCCGGTGATCTGGTTATTCCGCACCAGATCATCGACTATACCTGGGGACGAAAATCCACCTACCACGAAGGGCCGGAGGGCACACTTGCACATATCGATTTCACCGAGCCCTATGATCGTGCCTTGCGTGAGCAACTGATCCTGGCGGCCGATGCTATAGGCATACCGGTGAGCAAGGCCGCCGTTTACGCCACGACGCAGGGGCCGCGTCTTGAAACCGCAGCCGAGATCAACCGTTTTGAACGCGATGGTGCTGACGTGGTGGGCATGACGGGAATGCCTGAGGCTGCCTTGGCGCGTGAATTGGCGGTGCCCTATGCGGCCATCAGTGTGGTGGCCAATTACGCGGCAGGCCGGGCAGACAGTCTCGAAGGCATCAGTTTTGAATCGATTCAGGGGGTCTTGCACGAGTCAATGGGGCAGGTGCGTTTGCTCATCGAGAAAATGGTCGATCGTGGCGATTAGACCGGTCCTCAAGATGGGCGATCCGCGCCTCTTTGAACTGGCGCGACCGGTTGGCGCTTTCAATACGCCCGAACTGCACGCGTTAATCGCTGATATGGAAGAAACAATGCATCGCCTCGACGGCGCCGGTCTTGCTGCGCCACAGATCGGTGTTGGTCTGCGCGTGGTCATTTTCGGTTTTGACGACAATTCGCGCTATCCGGACGCTGACAGTATCCCCTACACCGTATTGATTAATCCCGTGCTGACGCCGCTTTCGGAGGTGGTCGAGGAAGATTGGGAAGGCTGTCTTTCGCTGCCTGGACTGCGTGGTTCGGTGCCGCGCTGGCGCCATCTGCACTACGTCGGTTTTGACCCTCTCGGACAGCCGATCGAACGCTCGGTCGAGGGGTTTCATGCCCGGGTTGTGCAGCACGAGTGTGACCATCTCGATGGCATCTTATACCCGATGCGAATCAAGGATTTTACACGTTTCGGATTTGTCGACGCCTTGTCATCCGAGGCCGACGATCTGCCCGCAGACTGAATCGCATCAACACTTCAATTGATCGAGCAGTTCCGTTTCCAGCTTGATGCGGCCTGCACTATTGCCCAGATCACCACCGCTGATCAGAAAGGTGTCCTCAACCCGTTCACCGAGGGTGACGATTTTTGCGGTGTGCAGATTGGCGCCATGTCCCGCCAGTGCCATGGCAACGGTATAAAGCAGGCCGGGACGATCGGATGCGCTGACCGAGAGGACGAAGAGGTCGCCCTTTTCATCTGGCTGGATGGTCACCTGTGGCTGGATCGGGAAGTGCTTGACCTGTCTCGAGATACGTCCGCCAGCAGGCGCTTCGGGTGGAGTCTGATGAGACAGCCGGCCGGTCAGTTCGTGTTCGACATAGCTGATCATGCTGCGGTCGCTGTCACGGCTACTCTCGCGGCCACTGACATCGAGCAGCATGAAGCTGTCGAGGGCATATCCATGGCGCGTTGTGTGAATTTTGGCATCCATGATGCTGTAACCGGCCCGGCTGAAGAAGCCGACCAGTCGGGCAAACAGATAGCGCTGGTCGAGCGTGTAGGCCATCACTTCAATTCCGTCACCGTGTGGGTTGATGCGGGCCTTGACGACTGGTTTCTGGCTGTCGATTCGGTAGTGCAGCGCGCGTGTGTGCCAGGCGATTTCTTCTGCTGAATGACGCAGGAAGTAAACGGTATCGAGCTGATTCCACAAGCTTTCATGTGCTGTTTCCGGAATCGCAAAATAGCGCAGTAAACGCAGGGCTTCTTCTTGCCGCTCCTGAATAATGCCTTGTGTTACGGGCACCTGGCCATCGGAAAGCAGGAGGCGGTGGGTCTGCTTGAATAGTTGTTCGAGCAACTGGCCTTTCCAGCTATTCCAGACCTTCGGGCTGGTGCCGCGAATATCGGCGACAGAAAACAGGTAGAGGGCAGTCAAGTGGCGTTCGTCGCCAACTGTCGCGGCAAAAGCGCCAAGCACATCCGGGTTGGAAATGTCCTGTTTCTGCGCGACGTTCGACATCAGCAGGTGATTGCGTACGAGCCAGACAACCAGCTCGACATCTTCGTTGCACAGACCATGACTGGCACAAAACTCCCGGGCATCGACCGCCCCAAGCTCGGAGTGACCGCCGCCACGTCCTTTGGCGATATCGTGAAACAGGGCAGCAATATAAAGCAGCCACGGTCGATCGAAGCCACAGATCAACTGGCTGCAGAAAGGATATTCGTGTCCAAATTCACTTTCGGAGAATCGGCGCAGGTTGCCCAGTACTTTTAGGGTGTGCTGGTCAACAGTGTAGGCGTGGAACAGGTCGTGTTGCATCTGACCAACGATGGCGCCGAATGTGGGCAGGTAGCGGCCGAGGATGTCAAATTGGTTCATGCGCCGCAGTTCGTGCAATACACCTTTCGCTTGCTTGAAGATGTCGACGAAACGCGCCTTGTTTTCCGGGTTCTGACGAAAATTATCGTCGATTAGGCGACGTGCCCGCCACAGCGCGCGAATCGTTCGTGCTGTCATGCCTTTCAGCTCGGAGTGCTGCTGCATGAGCAGAAAGGCTTCGAGAATTGCACCTGGTGTTTCCTGGAAAACATTTTCATGGACGACGTCAAGCAACTGATGCGTATTCTGGAAACGCTCATTGATTCCCTGCGGCGTTTGTTCCGGCGGCGGGAAAATTGCGGCGCCCATGTTTTGCAGCAGGATGGTATTAAGCTGGGTCACCGTTTTTGCGGTCTGGAAGTACTCCTGCATCAACTGTTCGCTGGCGCGCCGGGTGAGCGTTGTCGTATAACCGAGCTGTTCAGCGATTGCGGTTTGGTAGTCAAACAGGAGGCGATCTTCACGGCGACCGACATGCAGGTGTAATTGGATTCGCAAACGCTGTAAAAACAGTTCGCGCCGCTCCAGCCCCTGTTCTTCCTGATGGGTTATGAAGCCGTGACGTTCCAGATCCTGCCAATTGTTGCCGTAGCCTGCCGCCTGCGCGATCCACAGGATGCTTTGCAGGTCGCGCAGGCCGCCTGGACTTTCCTTGCAGTTCGGTTCGAGACTGTAGGGCGATTCCTGAAAACGCAGATAACGCTCGTCCTGCTCCATCCGTTTGGCGTGGAAAAAAGCTTGCGGATCGAGAATGTTCTTGAATTCTGAAGTGAATCTTGCGAAAAGCGCGTTGTTACCGATGAGCTGGCGGGCTTCGACCAATGCCGTCTGAACCGTCAGATCGTTTGCCGCTTCTTCGAGGCACTCTTCGACGGTGCGTACGCTATGGCCGATTTCCAGTCCGATATCCCAGAACACCCCGACCAGTTGTTCAAGCAGTTCAGCAAGTGCCTCATCCGGACGCTCCGGAAGCAGCAGCAGCAAATCAACATCAGATGCTGGCCACAACTGGCCGCGCCCATAGCCACCGACCGCCACCAGGGCAAGCGAATCTGGAAGCTTCAATTCGGTCCACAATGTGCGCAGAACGTCGTCAATCAGTTGGCTTCGTTCCTGGAGTAGGCGGACCGCATCACCTCCAGCGAGATAGCGCTCTCGAATGGTGGCCTGAGCGGACTGAAGACGCGATTTGTAACGGGTTAGAAGGCTGATTCGCTCGGCGGAACCAAGTTTCATAAGGACTAGCCGATCCATTCCGGAGGCTTGCGCGTGCCGTCGGAGAGGGTCAGGACCTCAAATCCCGTGTCGGTGACCAGGATGGTGTGTTCCCATTGCGCTGACAGACTATGGTCCTTGGTAACAATCGTCCAGCCGTCAGCTAGTTCACGGATCGCCGCCTTGCCGGCGTTGATCATTGGCTCAATAGTGAAAATCATGTTGGCTTTCAGCTCGATACCGGTGCCGGCCTTGCCGTAGTGCACGACCTGAGGATCTTCGTGGAAACGGGCACCGATGCCATGGCCGCAAAATTCACGAACCACCGAGAAACCGGATTTTTCAGCATAGCTTTGTATGGCCTGTCCAATGTCACCGAGATGAGCGCCGGCCCTGACCTGTGCGATGCCGAGCCAGAGGCATTCAAAAGTAACTTCACATAGCCGTTTGGCTTGAATCGAAATCTCGCCGACATGAAACATGCGACTGGTATCACCGTGATAGCCTTCCTTAATGGTGGTGATGTCAAGGTTGACAATGTCACCGTTCTTCAACTGCTTGTCGCCTGGAACTCCGTGACAGACCTGGTGGTTGACCGAGGCGCAGATTGATTTCGGATAGGGTTTGTAACCGGGGGGAGCGTAGTTGAGCGGGGCCGGGATGCAGCCCTGAACATCAACCATATAGTCGTGGCATAGCTTGTCCACCTCGCCGGTGGTGACCCCCGGTTTGATGAACGGCGTAATGAAATCGAGCACTTCGGCCGCCAGACGGCCAGCGACCCGCATTTTTTCGATTTCGTCAGGAGATTTGAGTGTGATGCTCATTTTTCGTCGGAGCCGGGCAGGTTGAGTGAGGTCGCGAAGGATAAGGTAAGACGCGTAGCAAGGCAATTAAGGCAATTTGGCGCTTGAAAGGTTCAGGTATGCGGGAATCGGCCGCTCTCCGTTCTCCCATTGACTTGTCTCTGGCTATAGAATGCGGATGGTTATGGTGTATTCTGGCGTCTCTGGACAGAAATAAACATGCAGTCAGTTTTTTGGAGCGTTTCCAGATGTTTGAGTACGCCATGGTCATGGTCAAAAATGCAAAAAGCCTCGCAAGTAGCAAAACCTGCGGGGCTTTAAATTGCTTGGCTCCTCGACCTGGGCTCGAACCAGGGACCTACGGATTAACAGTCCGGCGCTCTACCAACTGAGCTATCGAGGAACAACGAAGCGCGCATTCTAGTCACTCACGAATCTTTCGTCAAGGCAAATGGATCACGATCTCATCTATACCAAAACAGCCGCCGGTGAAGGGGCAATGCTTCAGCGGACACGGGTCATGCAGAGAAATGTGCGCATGGTTCTGATTCTTGTCGACAGCCATTCAACAGTGGCCGATTTATGCCTGAAAACAGGCAATCCACAGCTTACTGAAAACGCTTTGCGCGAGCTCGAAAAAGGGGGCTTCATCGAGCCTCAGGGCGAACCGGATTCCCTGTGGGCCGAAAGTAAAAAGGTTGCCCAGGAAGTGCGGGCCGCGGCGATCCTCAATAAGAAGAAACCCCCGATTGCCCCCGCAGTAACCAAGGATATTGTGGAGTCATCAGTACCCGAGATTCCGATGGTTAGCCATTCGGTTATTAAGACTCCACCATCAAACGACTCACCAAAACCATTATTCTCCGTTGCTTCAATGCAATCTGAGAAAGTGTCTGTTCCTCAGCCACCTCGGGTCTTTGCCGAAGAAGGGGCGAAAAAATTCACTGAGCAGCAATCAGAACTTCCCAAGGCGTCAAAGCCCTCGTTCGTTCAACGCGTCAAGGCGTTTTTCCAAAGACCAGGCTGGAGCGAATCAGAGCCGATTTTTGTTGAAAGCCTCAGGCCGGTTCCGCTTGCTGAAGGTCGGCGTGAAGAAGAATTAAAACGTTTGTTTGTTGAGCGCGTTAAGGCGCTTCACCCGAGCGCGCGCGAAGAGGCTTTCTTGCTCAAGCCAATACGGCGTGGTCAGGATGATTCGATGGGCTGGCCGGTGATTGTCATTTTGAGCATTGCCGGTGTGCTTGCTCTGGCGTTTTTGGTCGTTCTTTTCTTTCCCTACGATAGCTATTTGCCTAAGGTTGAAGTTGCTTTTGCCAGCGCCAGTGGCCGTCCTGTACACGTGGGGAGCATGCGGGTAAATGTCTATCCCAAACCGGCTTTACTTCTCGGCGATGTGCGCATCGGTTCGGAAAAAAATGCAATACGCATCACTGAAATTCGTCTGCAACCAGTGCTAGACACACTGTTCTCCGCGAAAATTGTTTTTCGCGAGGTGGTCGTGAGTGGCGTGTCGCTTCCTGCTGAAATGATTGCCGGTCTGCCCAGTGTTTTTGTTGCATTGTCCAGTCCCACAGCCAGAGCCGGTATGCATCACCTCAGCCTTGAAAAAGCAGAAGTTTCATTCGGGGGGCTTGGTATTTCCGGCATGAATGGCGAGGCCAAGCAGTCTGCTGACGGTCAGTTTCAATCCTTATTGCTGCGCTCTGCAGATCACAGCCTGAGCCTTGTGGCCACTCCTCTGGAGCAAGGGCTGGATGTTGTTTTGGAAGGCCTCGGCTGGCGACCTACTCCAGGTTCTCCTTTTCTTTTTGATTCGGTTAATCTGAAAGGGACTTTCGAGCATGAGGCGTTCACGATAAAGAGCATGGAGTTACGCCTCTTTGAGGGAGTGATAGAAGGTGATGCTGTTCTACGCGCTGATAATAAGCCGAGCATCACTGGCGATATATTATTCAAACGGGTTAATGCCACTCGGTTTGCTGACGCGTTGGGGCTCGGACAACAATTCTTCGGAGAAACCGCTGGAAAAATGCGGTTTTTGACAACATCCGATTCGTGGGCATCGATTTTTTCAGCGATTGATGCCGACGGTGAGTTCACCGTGCAGCGAGGAGGTATTCGCGGAATTGACCTGGCCGAGGCGGCGCGGAGCGTTTCTAAAACTCCAGTACAGGGGGGCTCAACGCAATTTGAAAATCTGTCGGGGAAAATCAAGCTGACGCCAACGGGCTATAAGTTTTCAGGACTGGTCTTGAATTCAGGGCTGATGCAATCGACGGGGTTTATCGATGTTGGCAATGAGCTCAATGTAAGTGGCAAGATGGAACTGAAAATGCGGGGTACAGCGAATCAGACGCGCGTCACCATTTCCATTAGCGGGCCGCTTAAGTCGCCTACCCTTCAGGTCGGTGGAGGCGGATAGCTAAAGAATGGCGGCGATGGCGTCGGCTACGTAGTCGATGTTCTTTGTATTCAACGCGGCCAGACAAATGCGGCCGGTACTGACGGCATAAATCCCGTATTCCTTCTGCATGCGCGCAACCTGCTCAGCGGAAAGGCCGGTGTAGGAAAACATGCCGCGCTGCTTGATGACGAAGGAAAAGTCTCGGGCTGTACTCCTGACCTTCAATTTTTCAACCAGGCTGCTGCGCATGGCACGGATTCGCAAGCGCATGCCGGCCAGGTCGTCTTCCCACATCTGGCGCAGCTCAGGATTCGATAATACTGCGGCGACTACTGCACCCCCATGGTTCGGCGGGTTGGAATAATTGGCCCGGATGACGCGCTTGATTTGCGACATGACCCGTGCTGACTCATCTTTTGCTGCGGTAACAACCGACAGTGCGCCAACGCGTTCGCCGTAAAGCGAAAAAGACTTGGAAAATGAACTCGAGAGGAAGAATTGCAGGCCAGATGCGGCAAATAGATTAAGTGCCAGCGCATCTTCAGCGATGCTATCAGCAAACCCCTGATAGGCCATATCGACAAAAGCCACCAGTCCGCGCGCGCTGATGGTTTCAATGGTTTCGCGCCACTGGGCTTCGCTCAGGTCGGCGCCGGTCGGGTTATGGCAGCAGGCGTGCAGCACGATGATCGCCCCGGCAGGCAGGGTGTTCAGCTTGGCTTTCATTCCGTCGAAATTCACGCCACGGGTCGCGGCGTCGTAGTAGGGGTAGGACTCGACCGTGAAGCCGGATGATTCGAAAATGGCGCGGTGGTTTTCCCAGCTCGGATCGCTGATATAGACCGTGCTATCCGGCAGCAGGCGCTTGAGGTAGTCGGAGCCGACCTTGAGCGCACCGGTACCGCCCAGGGTTTGAGCAGTGACCACGCGGCCCTCGGCAAGCAAGGCAGAATCTTTGCCGAAAAGCAAGGTTTGCACGGCCTGATTGTAGGCAGCCAGGCCGTCGATCGGCAGGTAACCGCGCGCCGGCAGGCTTTCAATACGTGTTTTTTCGGCGACCTTGACGGCGCTGAGCAGCGGAATCTTGCCGTTATCGTCGAAATAGACACCGACACCGAGGTTAACCTTGGTGGCGCGTGAGTCAAGGTTGAATGATTCGTTCAGTCCGAGAATTGGATCGCGAGGAGCCATCTCAACAGCGGCGAAAATTGAGGGGGTCATGGTCAAGGCACTCTGTTCCGGTCAGCGTGGCACAACTTGCTTGGCAGCGATTAAATTTGCGTCACATGTTAATCAATGGATAGGATTTTCTTCTGGTGCGCCAATTGTGCGCGAAGCGGTGATCAGTACAAAATCCACGTAGAATTCTATCATGCCGAACTCACTAAAATCTCCCGAAAATACCCCGTTTATTACCTTTGAGGGCAGCCCTTTCCGCCTGCACCAGCCCTTCCGGCCCGCCGGTGATCAACCGGAGGCGATCGCCAGTCTGGTCGAGGGGCTTGAAGATGGCTTGTCCTTCCAGACCCTGCTGGGGGTCACGGGGTCGGGAAAAACCTACACCATGGCCAACGTCATTGCCCGTACTGGACGTCCGGCACTGGTGCTGGCGCCGAACAAGACGCTGGCCGCGCAGCTTTATTCAGAGTTTCGCGAGTTTTTTCCGGAAAACGCCGTCGAGTATTTCGTTTCCTATTACGACTACTATCAGCCCGAAGCCTACGTTCCGGCGCGTGACCTGTTTATCGAGAAAGATTCATCGATCAATGAGCACATTGAGCAGATGCGGCTTTCGGCGACCAAGAGTCTGCTCGAACGACGTGATTGCGTGATTGTCGCAACAGTTTCCTGCATCTATGGTATCGGCGACCGTGACGAGTATCACAAGATGATTCTCACCATGCGTGTCGGTGACCGTATGGGACAGCGCGAGGTCATCAAACGCCTCTCCGAAATGCAATACGAACGCAACGAGATTGACTTTCATCGTGGTACATTCCGCGTTCGTGGTGACATCATCGACATTTTTCCCGCCGAACATGCTGAGCACGCCATAAGACTTTCGCTGTTCGACGACGAGATTGAAAACTTGCAGTTGTTCGACCCGTTGACCGGGCATCTGCAGACCAGGCTGGCTCGCTTTACCGTTTTCCCCTCGTCGCATTACGTTACCCCGCGGGCCACCGTGCTGCGTGCCCTGGAGGCGATCAAGGCCGAGTTGCGGGAGCGCATTGAGTTCTTCAACAAGGAGAATCGTTTGGTCGAAGCGCAGCGCATCGAACAGCGGACCCGTTTCGATCTGGAGATGCTGGACCAAGTGGGGTTCTGCAAAGGCATCGAAAACTACTCGCGCTACCTGTCCGGCCGCCAGGCGGGCGAGCCGCCGCCAACGCTGATTGATTACCTGTCGGCAGATGCCTTGATGTTCATCGACGAATCGCACGTCACTATTCCGCAAGTCGGCGCGATGTTCAAAGGCGACCGTTCACGCAAGGAAAATCTGGTCAATTACGGATTCCGCCTACCCTCTGCGCTGGATAACCGCCCGCTGAAATTCGAAGAATATGAGGCTTTGCTGCGGCAGACCATTTTTGTTTCGGCGACTCCGTCCGAATATGAAAGAGCACACCAGGGACAGGTCGTTGAGCAGCTCGTTCGCCCGACGGGCTTGATCGATCCAGTTATCATCGTTCGCCCGGCGAACACTCAGATTGACGATCTGCTGTCCGAAATCAGGTTACGGGTGGGGCAGGATGAGCGGATTCTGGTGACGACGTTGACCAAGCGGATGTCCGAAGAATTGACCGATTATCTCGGCGAGAACGGGATTCGCGTGCGTTATCTGCACTCGGATATTGATACTGTAGAACGCGTTGAAATTATTCGCGATTTGCGTCTAGGCGAGTTTGACGTGCTCGTTGGCATTAATTTGTTGCGCGAAGGACTCGATATTCCCGAAGTTTCGCTGGTTGCGATTCTTGATGCCGACAAGGAAGGTTTTTTACGTTCCGAACGCTCGCTGATCCAAACCATCGGTCGCGCGGCTCGTCACCTCAACGGTACGGCCATTCTGTACGCCGATCGCGTTACCGAGTCGATGCGGCGCGCCATCAGCGAAACCGAACGAAGACGTAAAAAACAGATTCGTTACAATGACGAGCATGGCATCATCCCGAAAGGGGTAACCAAGCGTATCAAAGACATTATTGACGGAGTCTATGATTCCGGGAGTGCTCACCGTGAGCTTAAGGTCGCTCAACAGCAGGCACACTATGAGGCCATGGGCGAGAAGCAATTGACTCGTGAACTAAAGCGTCTGGAAAAAGAAATGACCAATTACGCGAGAAATCTTGAGTTTGAAAAAGCGGCCGCAGCGCGCGACGAGTTATTCCGTATAAAGGCACAATTGTTTGGTGCTGCAGTGCACGACAGCGATGTTTGAACTGAGTTAATGCCAGATTGTCTTCGGCTTGTGAATATTCCTTTGTATTCAGAAAGAAGGCAATATTCAGTCGGTGGCCAAGCGCTTCGAGTATATTGTGTAAATGCACGTTTTACACGGCCTCGAATGAGCTTAGTGGAGGTGGCCAAATGATTAAAGTGTTGTTTGTATGCATGGGTAATATCTGCCGCTCGCCGACGGCTGAAGGCGTTTTCCGCCGCAAGTTGCAGGAGAAGAAACTCGAGGACAAGGTTGACGTTGCCTCTGCGGGCACTCATGGATATCACGTTGGAGAAGCCCCGGATCAGCGCACGCAGCGGGCCGCTGCCAGACGTGGTTACGATTTATCCGGGATACGTGCGCGCAAGATTGCGCCACAGGACATCGACTATTTCGATTTAATCCTCGCCATGGATCGGAACAGCCTCGAAGCGCTTCGTCTCGTTTGCCCTTCTGAGCGTTCCGATCGCCTGGGCCTGTTCATGGATTACTCAAAAAACTTTGACGACGACGAGGTGCCCGATCCTTATTACGGATTGGGCCAAGGCTTCGACTTGGTCCTGGACATGGTCGAAGATGCGACCGATGGACTGGTAGAGCTGGTGGAGGAACGTTCTTCTTTGACGGTTGAAAAGAAGAAAAATCATCTCCGGCGCCAGAACGAATAGTGGAAGTGTACAGCGAACGGGGCGCTTAGGCGCCCAGTTCGCTATGTCATGCGGTAGAGTTCAAGCTACCTGTTCGTTTCTACCATCACCAGAGGTTCATCCTGAGTTGCAACGGCGAGCGCGCGCTTGCGGCGCGGACGTGGTGCAACTTCACTGCTTGCTTCTTCTGGTTGCCAGGATCTGATTTTATCCCCGTTCGTTTCAACCATGATCAGGCCGCTTGTTTCGAGAACCTTCTCAATGTCGACAGCCGGTTCGATGGCAACAATTGCCGGAACTGTGAGTGGTTCGGCGGTAGCTTTTTCAACGAACGCAAGCGGTTCCGGAAGGGCTTCTGTTTCAGCGCTTAGGGCTTCAAAAGACTCAGGCTTTGCTTGTGGTGCGGGCGCCGGGATCGCTATCTCGGCAGAGACTGGGAGTTCAACAAGTGTCGTTGTCGGCTCGCCTGCTGCCTCAACTGCGAGTGGCTCAGCAGCAGGTAAAGTCAACATTTCAACGATCGCATCGGTGCTCGCAGCAACGGGCAGTGCGGCATCGCTGGTCTGAACTTCAGCCGGATTTTCGGTTCGTTCGCCGCGATCCCGACGACCACCCCGACGACCTCGACGGCGGGAGCCGCCGCTGCTTCCCTCTTCAGTAACTTTCTCAACGTTTTCGGGAATGTTTTTTTCTTCAACAACAACCGGTGCGATTGCCGCTTGTTCCTTCCGCTCCGGGCGCGGTTCTCCACGTTGGCGACGGGGCTGGGGCTCACGTGTTTCCTTGGCTTCGCGCGGTTTCTGGTTTACATCACGTGCAGTTTGAGTCTGGCGCGGTTCGCGGGCGGGATCACGGCTGGCGCGCGGCTCGCGGCCATCTGCTTCTTCGTCGCGCCGATTGTTGCGTCCACCTCGCCGTCCGTCACGTTGCCCATCACGCTGTGGGTTGTTGCGCGGTTTTCTTTCAGGTTTTGGCGGAGAAACGGGTTCAGGTTTTCTGCTGAACCAAGCAAGAATCCTGGCAATCAAGCCAGTTTCCGCTTTTACATCGGGGCTTTTTATTTTTTCGGCAATAATCGGGGCCGGCTGGTCCGAAGTAATGCCCTTGATCGCCGCTTCCTGACGCGGCGCCTTGGCTTCTGCGGCAGCCGCCTGCTTGGTGGCTTCCTCGGACGGCACATCAACTCTCCTGTAAGAGGGTTGTTGCAGATCGTCCAGATTCAATTCGTCATGACGCAAACGAATAATGCTGTGCTGCGGTGTTTCCAGATGAACGTTCGGGATCAGCAGGATGTTAACCTTGTGCCGTAATTCGATGGCTTGGATATCCGCGCGTTTTTCGTTGAGCAGGAAGGTGGCGACATCAACGGGAACCTGCGTATGCACGGCGGCCGTGTTGTCTTTCATGGCCTCCTCTTCGAGGATGCGCAGAATGTGCAGCGCAGCTGATTCTGCGCTGCGGATATGGCCGGTGCCAGAACAACGCGGGCAGGGGATGTAACTGGTTTCAGCAAGTGCCGGACGTAGTCGCTGACGCGACAGTTCCATCAAGCCGAAGCGGCTGATCTTACCCGTCTGTACGCGCGCACGATCGAGGCGCAGACCATCGCGCAGGCGGTTTTCAACTTCGCGTTGATTACGCTGACTCTCCATGTCGATGAAGTCAATGATGATCAGACCACCAAGATCGCGCAAGCGCAATTGACGCGAGACTTCCTCAGCCGCCTCCAGATTGGTCTTGAATGCGGTTTCTTCAATGTCCGCGCCGCGCGTCGAGCGGCCTGAATTGACGTCCACCGAAACCAGCGCCTCAGTATGGTCGATGACGATGGCGCCGCCCGAGGGCAGGGTAACCTGACGGGAGTAAGCCGATTCGATCTGGTGCTCGATCTGGAAGCGCGAAAAGAGCGGAACATCATCACGATAGCGCTTGATGCGGTTGACGGTCCCGGGCATGACGTGGGCCATGAACTGGCGTGCCTGCTCATAAACCTCGTCGGTATCGATCAGTATTTCACCGATGTCGGGCTGGAAGTAGTCACGAATGGCACGAATGACCAGACTGCCTTCCTGATAGATCAGGAAGGCGCCCTTTTGCTGATTGGCGGCGCCGTCGATGGCTTTCCACAACTGCATCAGATAATTCAGATCCCACTGCAATTCTTCGGCATTGCGGCCGATGGCTGCCGTGCGGGCAATCAGGCTCATGCCCTGCGGTACCTGCAATTGATCCATTACATCACGAAGTTCGGCGCGCTCATCGCCCTCGACGCGGCGGGAAACGCCACCACCCCTCGGGTTGTTGGGCATCAGAACAAGATAACGGCCGGCTAGACTGACAAACGTTGTCAGCGCCGCGCCCTTGTTTCCGCGTTCATCCTTGTCGACCTGAACAATCAGTTCCTGGCCTTCGCGCAGTGCTTCCTTGATGGTCGCGCGATTGGCCTCGACCCCGGGTTGGAAATAGGCACGAGAGATCTCCTTGAAAGGAAGAAAACCGTGACGTTCGGCTCCGTAATCGACAAAAGCTGCTTCGAGACTGGGCTCGATGCGGGTGATGACAGCCTTGTAAATATTGCTTTTTTTCTGTTCCTTGGCGGCCGATTCAATGTCGAGGTCGACGAGTTTCTGACCATCAACAATGGCGACACGGAGTTCTTCGGCCTGTGTCGCGTTAAAAAGCATGCGTTTCATAAAATGGGCTCCCACGCGCAAATACGGGGGGAGCGCCTTTTGCAGGCAGCGACGGATTAGTTGTGGATGGGTCGCTTCATGGGCTTTCCGGTGTGGCAACTAATAAGAATCATTCGCTGAATCTATTCTTGTGCAAACCCTGAAAAATCAAGGTTCGTGAATCTGCTTGGGGCGATCCGTACGTGCTAGGCGCGCGCAAATCAAGTAGTATCGCTACTTTTGGTGAGCGTACTTAACCAGGTGATTTGCGCTGTTTGATCTTGCACAAGTTGGTGCAAGCGAGGCAACTGATGCCTGCCGGAAAGTGCGTCGCAATTACAAATGAATCGGCGCCGCTCGACGGTCTCACGGGTCAGTGCCTCTTTCAATCCGAGACGCAAATCAGGTCCAGTATATTCAAAATGGCCAAGGTAAGCAAAAATTCTGTAACACAGGCCATTATTACCGAGGACGAGCAAGGACAGCGCCTCGATAATTTCCTTCTGAAGATCTGCAAGGGCGTACCGAAAAGCCACGTGTATCGGATAGTCCGAAGTGGCGAAGTCCGGGCAAATAGCAAGCGGATCGATGTCTCCTACCGTCTCCAGATTGGCGATGTCTTGCGTATCCCGCCGATTCGTATCGCTCAGCGTGAGGAAGAGATTGTTGCCGGTGCGGAAATCAAGGCCGAACTCCCAATTGCCTATGAGGACGAAGCCATTCTGGTGGTGGATAAACCGTCGGGAATCGCGGTGCATGGGGGCAGTGGCGTCAGCTTCGGGGTGATCGAAGCGCTACGCCGGCAGCGACCACGTGCGAATTTTCTTGAACTGGCCCACCGGCTTGATCGCGAGACCTCCGGATTATTGCTGATTGGCAAGAAGCGTTCGGCACTTGTCGCGCTGCACGACATGTTTCGTGGAAACGGAAAGGGGGCAGACAAACGCTATCTGGTGTTGGTCAAGGGGCGCTGGATGGACCCACTGCGCAGCGTCAAGTTGCCACTGCTGAAGTATCTGCAAGAGTCCGGGGAACGGCGGGTTCGTGTTGCGGATGAAGGCAAGGCGGCGCATACCGTCTTCCGGCTGGTTTCACGCTGGGAAAATTACAGCCTGCTGGAAGCCGAACTCAAATCCGGACGCACCCACCAGATTCGCGTGCATTGCGCACACCTGGGCTACCCGATTGTCGGCGATGAGAAGTACGGCGATTTTGCGCTGAACAGATCGCTGCCCAAGGAAGGGTTGAAACGCATGTTCCTGCATGCCTGGAAAATACAGTTTCCACATCCGGTCAGCGGAAAAATCATGGTGCTGGAGTCTCCTTTGCCAGACGTGCTTGACGCATTCATACATCAGCTTTCAGCAAGGCAAAAACAGGATTATGTTCAAAAATTTTGACCTTCTGGTTTTCGACTGGGACGGCACCCTGCTCGATTCGACTGGAGCCATCGTCGCTGCAGTCCAGGCTGCTTGCCGCGATCTTGACCAGCCCGAGCCGTCAGACGAGCACGCCCGCCAGGTGATCGGCCTCGGACTCGCCGACGCTTTGCGGCATTCGGTGCCTGGTCTGTCCGCGGATCGATTTCCGCAAATGGTCGAGCGCTACAGGCAGCATTATCTATTGCGTGATCATGCGTTGCATCTGTTTGACGGCGCTTCCGAACTGATCGCCCAGCTGCATGCTTCAGGCTTCCTCTTGGCGGTGGCGACCGGGAAAAGTCGCCAAGGTCTTGATCGGGCTATGTCGTATTGCGGATTAAGTGTTTATTTTTCGGCATCGCGCTGCGCCGACGAGTGTTTTTCAAAGCCACATCCGCAGATGTTGAACGAGTTGATGGTCGAATTCGCGGTGCCGCCAGAGCGGACACTGATGATTGGCGACACCACGCACGACCTGCAGATGGCGATCAACGCAGGGGTTTCAGGTCTGGCCGTCGACTATGGTGCGCATTCGGGAAAAGTGCTTGATGCCTTGAATCCGCTGGCATGTTTGCACACGATCGTGGAGTTGGGGGAATGGCTGGAAACGAACGCCTGACGTCTTGATTTGCCGCTATACTTGACCCGCATGATTACCAATGCATGGCAATCCCCGTTGAAAGTCATGTCTTGACGACGCTGTTTATTACATACCAACCGAGTAAATATTGTGGAAACACCGAGTAACGATCCGCAGTGGGAACGGCAATTGCTTGAAAAAATAGCGTTTGCATCGCTAATGGAACAAAAGGCAAAACGTCGCTGGGGTGTTTTTTTCAAACTTGCCGTCCTGTCTTATCTGATTGCAGTGCTGGTTCTCGTTGTTGATTGGGAGGGATCCGAAAAGCTGGTAGACGGCAAGCACACGGCATTGATCAATGTGCGCGGAACGATTGAAGCAACCGGCGACGCCAGTGCGGAAAAAATCAATGGTGCACTTCAGTCAGCGTTTGAAGACAAGGGCACGGCGGGAATTATCATGCGGATCAACAGTCCCGGCGGCAGTCCGGTGCAATCCGGAATTGTCTATGACGAAATTCGTCGGCAGCGAAACAAGCATCCGGAGATCCCGCTTTATGTTGTGGTCGAGGATTTGTGCGCTTCCGGTGGGTATTATATTGCGTCCGCTGCAGACAAGATTTTCGTCGACAAGGCCAGCATCGTCGGCTCCATTGGTGTGTTGATGGACAGTTTCGGTTTTACAGGAACTATGAACAAACTCGGGGTCGAACGGCGTTTGCTAACGGCTGGAGTGAACAAGGGCTTCCTGGACCCCTTCTCGCCGCAGGACGAAAAGCAGAAAGAACATGCGCAGATCCTGCTTGGCGAAATACACAAGCAGTTTATTGAAGTCGTCCGCCAGGGGCGTGGAAAACGGCTCAAGGAAACCCCCGAAATGTTCTCAGGATTGATGTGGACCGGTAGCCAAAGTATTGGAATGGGGCTTGCCGATGGTTTCGGTACGGTCGATTCGGTAGCGAGGGACCTGATCAAGGCGGATACCATTCTCGACTATTCGGTCAAGGAAAATATCGCCGAACGCTTTGCCAAACGCCTGGGGGCGGAAATGGGGCAAAGCATGGCCTTTCGTTTATTTGGTAGCGACCGGGCAGTGCTGCGTTAGTGTCTTGTCGATGGTCGCGTCAGGCCTGCAGTAAAAATACCGTCGGGCGACGGTCGATGTTCGGCAACTCCTGACGGCGCCAGTGGGCCGGTGTGCGTGTCATGATGCACTCGCTGCTCAAGGTAAGATCGGTGGCGGTACAGATTTTCGTATCTTGGGAGCAGACTTCGATCAGGGTTTCCAGCATCTTCCGGTTTCGGTAGGGCGTTTCAATGAAAATCTGTGCCCTCTTTTCCTGGCGTGAGTTTTTCTCGAGATCGCGAACCCTTTTTTTTCTTAGCTCATCCTTTGCCGGAAGGTAGCCGTGGAAAGCGAAGTTCTGGCCGGACAGGCCTGAACCCATCAAGGCGAGCAGTATGGACGAAGGCCCGACCAGCGGAAAAACCTGGATGCCTTCAGCGTGCGCCAAAGCGACCAGATTGGATCCGGGATCAGCCACTGCCGGGCAGCCAGCCTCGGAAATCAAGCCGACATCGATCCCCGCAAGGAGCGGCGCCAGCAATTCAGGCAGCGCATTAGGGTGGGTATGTTCGTTAAGTTCCAGGATCTTGATCTGTTGCAATGGCGTAGCGGATTGGAGTGCCTTGAGAAAGGCTCGGGCCGACTTGGCATTCTCGGCAATGAAGTGCGTTAGTTGCCTGGCACAGTCGCTCACCGCATGCGGCAAGACAGCGTCGAACGGCGTCTGACCGAGCGGGACAGGAATTAGAAAAAGCCTTCCTTTTGTCATAATAATTTTTATATTACTGAAATATTTTCATTGTTAAGAAAATCGCAGAGCGCAATCAGCGGCAGGCCGATGAGCGCGTTAGGATCCTCTCCTTCCATCCTGGCGATCGCGGCAATTCCCAATCCTTCGGATTTGGCGCTGCCAGCGCAGTTATACGGTTGTTCTTTGCGCAGGTAGTTTTCGATCTGATCATCCGACAGATTCCTGAAAGTAACCAGCGTTGGCACCCCACGCAGGTGAACTTTTCCGGTTTTGGCGTTAAGCAGGCACAAACCCGTGAAGAAGTTGACGGTACGGCCGCGCATCGTTTTTAACTGTTTTACCGCTTTGTCATGGCTTCCCGGTTTGCCAAAGACCTGGCCATCGAGGCAGGCAATCTGGTCGCTACCAATAATTAACGCCTCAGGATACTGTGCGGCGACTGCGCGCGCCTTGGCTTCGGAAAGTCGTAGCGCGGTTGCCTCGGGCGCCTCGCCGTCCTCGGCAGTTTCATCGGTGGCGGGGTTGGCTGTTACAAACGTTAAGCCAAGCCGGGCGAGTAGTTCACGGCGGAACGGAGAGGTCGAGGCAAGAACAATTTGTACGCTGGTCATAGAGAGTAAAAAAATTATGAAATTTTCATGGGGAAGTTGAACAAACAGAAAAAATCAAATAGTCGCGTCGCCGCTTTGACTTCGAAAGCCAAAAATAATATCATGCGCCCCTTATGTCGAAAGGGATCGTTATCAGCAGTTTGGCTTTTGCACGGGATGCAAACTCGCTGCAAGGTGAATTGCCGATCGCCGGCCTGACTCGTTTGCACGATAAACTTGTCGATTTGGCAGGTTTTTTGAACTACCGGGTTGTTGGCAAGCTTGGTCCGCGTAACAGGACGCAGGTGCTGCTGCAACTGGACGGAATGTTATCCGTTTGCTGCCAGCGCTGCCTTGAAGGGATAGATTATCCGGTCGAGCTACGTAGCGTGCTGGAATTCGTCGATGACGAAGAAGATTTGACGCAGGAGGAAATTGAAGATGATTCAAGGGATTTCCTACCGGCGCAAAGTGAACTTGATGTTGTTGCCTTGATCGAAGACGAGATTATTCTCAATCTGCCCTCGGCGCCACGTCACGAAAGTTGTGCTTTGCCTGACACGGGGCAGGGAACGGGAAAAATATCTCCCTTTTCCGTGCTGCAAAGTCTTAAAGGTAAAGCATAGTGAATTTGATCAATGGAGTAATTTATGGCCGTTCAACAGAACAAGAAATCCACCTCCAAGCGCGGCATGCATCGCGCTCACGATTTTTTGACCAACCCGCCGCTGGCTGTTGAGCCAACGACCGGTGAAGTTCATCTGCGTCACCACATCAGCCCATCCGGCTATTATCGTGGCAAGAAGGTTACCAAAGGTACAGGCGAATAGGGTTTAAGGATTAGGCAGGCGGATTCCCGTGATGGGGAAATGTCTGCCTTTTCTTTTGGCTGTTACCGGATGACTGTTACTGTCGCCATAGACTGCATGGGCGGGGATCATGGCCCCGAGGTTACTGTGCGTGCCGCGCTCGACTTCGTGCGAAAGCGCGAGGATGTTCGTGTTATTCTCGTCGGCCTTGAGGACAAGATCCGACCATTTCTGATGCATGTCGAAGGTGAACGAATTTCAGTTCGTCATGCCAGCGAAGTCGTCGCGATGGATGAATCTCCGGCTCTGGCCATACGCAACAAAAAAAATTCATCAATGCGCGTAGCCATTGATCTGGTCAAACTTGGCGAGGCCGATGCTTGCGTCTCCGCCGGTAATACTGGCGCCTTGATGGCTATTTCCCGCTTCGTCCTCAAGATGCTTCCTGGCATTGACCGCCCGGCGATTTGTGCCATGCTTCCAACAGTGACCGGTCATGCTCATGTGCTCGATCTGGGTGCCAATGTGGATTGCACTCCCGAGCATCTGCTGCAGTTTGGCATCATGGGCGCTTCGCTGGTTTCTGCGATCGAACACAAGGATCGGCCGACGGTTGGCATCCTCAATATCGGCTCGGAAGATATCAAGGGCAATGAGGTTGTCAAGCGAGCGGCGGAACTTCTCAAAGAATCAGGCCTGAATTTTGTAGGCAATGTCGAAGGGGATGGCATCTACAAAGGAAAGGCCGAAGTAGTCGTTTGCGACGGTTTCGTCGGCAATGTCGCCCTCAAGGCATCGGAAGGGCTGGCACAGATGCTGGCCACTTTCCTGCGCCAGGAATTCAGGCGCAATTTTCTGACCAAACTCGTGGCTTTGATTGCCTTGCCAGTATTGAAAAAATTCATAATGCATGTTGACCACAGGCGTTATAACGGCGCCACCCTGTTGGGCTTGAAGGGAATAGTCGTCAAGAGTCATGGTTCAGCTGACGTGTTTTCTTTTACCAACGCCATCGATCGTGCCGCAGAAGAAGCGAGGACCGGGGTGCTGGCGCGCATCACCGAACGCGTCGTATTGCAACAACCCTTGCTGGAGAGTGCTTAACATGTTTTCCCGCATCGCAGGCGTTGGCAGTTATCTGCCTGGGCTGCCGATTAGCAACGCCGATCTCGTTCAACGCGGGGTCGAAACCAATGACGACTGGATCGTTACCCGGACGGGCATCAAGGCCCGTCATCTCGCCGATGCCAACTGCACGTCAAGTGATCTGGCGCACGAAGCAAGTTGCCGAGCACTAAAATCGGCAGGCGTTGATGCCAGTGAACTCGATCTGATTATCGTCGCGACCTCGACCCCCGACTTCATCTTTCCGAGCACCGCCTGTCTCTTGCAAAGCAAGCTCGGCAATCATGGCGCCATGGCTTTTGATGTGCAAGCGGTCTGTGCCGGGTTTGTCTATGCACTGAGCATTGCTGATAAATTCATTCGCAGCGGCAGCCACAAAAAGGTGCTGGTGGTCGGCGCTGAAGTGTTTTCACGCATCCTAGACTGGGATGATCGTAGCACCTGTGTGCTTTTCGGTGATGGCTCCGGCGCGGTCGTTCTGGAAGCTTCTGAAAGCCCCGGGATTCTGGCGACTGCTGCACACGCAGATGGCTCGCATCATGGCATCCTGTCGGTGCCAGGCAGCGTGTGTGGCGGAAAAGTCACCGGCGACCCCTTTTTGCGCATGGATGGGCAGTCCGTATTCAAACTTGCCGTCCGGGTACTTGCTGACGTTGCGAAGGAATGCTGCGATTTCGTCGGCGTTTCTCCGGCGCAGATTGACTGGCTGATTCCACACCAGGCCAACATCCGCATCATCGAATCGACCGCTAAGAAACTTGGGCTTGGCATGGACAAGGTCATTGTGACGGTTGATCGCCATGGCAACACTTCGGCGGCATCCATTCCGCTGGCGCTCGATGTGGCGGTGCGTGACGGGCGTATTGAGCGGGGACAGAAAGTGTTGCTCGAGGGCGTCGGTGGTGGTTTTACCTGGGGCGCTGTTTTGCTCGAATTCTAATTGGAAGGATCTATGGCATACGCTTTTGTTTTCCCCGGTCAGGGATCCCAATCGGTTGGCATGATGGCTGCCTATGGCGATTCGGCAGTGGTTCGTTCGACCTTCGATGAGGCGTCGGCGACGCTTGGAGAAGATCTTTGGCAGTTGCTCTCTGACGGTCCGGCCGAAGCGCTGACGCGAACGGTAAACACGCAGCCGGTCATGCTCACGGCCGGGGTTGCAACTTATCGCTTATGGCTGGACAAAGGCGGCAAGCTTCCGGCCATTGTCGCCGGGCATAGTCTCGGCGAATATTCGGCGCTGGTCGCCGCCGGTGTTGTTGACTTCAAGGATGCCGTTCCACTCGTTCGTCTGCGCGCCACGGCGATGCAAGAGGCGGTCCCGGTTGGCAGCGGAGCCATGGCCGCCATCATGAACCTTGATGACGACAAGATTCGCGAAGCCTGTGCTGCGGCGGCTCTCGAAATTGGCAATGGCGAAGTCGTAGAGCTGGTCAATTTCAACGCGCCAGGACAAACCGTGATTGCCGGCAACAAGGCGGCGGTTGAACGTGCTTGCGAAGGCTGCAAGGCGCGCGGTGCCAAACGTGCCCTGATTCTGCCTGTTTCTGCGCCCTTCCACTCCTCGTTGATTCGACCGGCTGCGGACAAGTTAGGCGAACGTCTGAGTAAACTTGTTTTTTCCGCGCCAAAAATCCCGGTGATCAATAATGTGGATGTTGCTATTGAATCTGACCCGGAAAAAATCAAGGCGGCATTGATTCGGCAGGCTTATTCGCCGGTTCGCTGGGTAGAGTCGGTACAGAAAATAGCAACAATGGGCGTGACAACAATTGCCGAGTGCGGTCCGGGCAAAGTATTGGCCGGCCTCACCAAGCGCTGTAGCGATGGATTGCTTGGTATTGCATTGTCAGACTTGGCAGCGATTGAAGCAGCCATCAAAGCGCAGGGGTAGGAGAAAAATGCTCAACGGACAAGTTGCCCTGGTTACCGGCGCCTCGCGTGGCATAGGCCAGGCCATCGCTCTCGAACTGGGTCGGTTGGGCGCGACCGTGATTGGCACGGCAACCAGCGAAGAGGGCGCGACCAAAATCTCCGGCTATCTTTCGCTTGCAAGCGTCAAGGGGGAAGGTGCCGTCCTTGAGGTGCGAGAGCAGGCACAGGTTGATGCACTGATTACGTATGTTGAAAAGACGTATGGCGCGATAGTCATTCTGGTTAATAACGCCGGGATCACACGCGACAACCTCGCCATGCGCATGAAAGAAGACGAGTGGGATGCGGTGCTTGACACCAATCTGAAAGCTGTTTTCCGTCTGTCCAAGGCAGTCATGCGCGGTATGATGAAGGTGCGTCAGGGGCGTATTATTAATGTAACCTCGGTCGTAGGACATGCAGGCAATCCTGGGCAGGCCAACTATTGTGCGGCCAAGGCGGGAGTCGCCGGCATGACACGCTCACTGGCGCGTGAACTGGGAAGCCGTAATATCACGGTCAACTGTGTCGCTCCAGGTCTCATCGATACCGACATGACCAAGACCCTAGATGAAAAGCAGCGCGAGGCGTTAATCGCCAATATTCCGCTGGGTCGCCTTGGGCTACCTGAAGACGTTGCAGCGGCGGTTGGTTTTCTGGTTTCGCCTGGCGCTGCGTATGTTACTGGCACGACAATTCACGTCAATGGTGGTATGTATTTGGACTAACCGTCCGCAAGGGCAAGCAGGTAGCACGGACCAGTTTTCCTGCGTATTTGGTAAGTACTGGTCGTTTTGGTAGAATAGCGCCGTTTTGTTTCACACACGAACTTTTAGAAGGAGCCTCTTGATGGAAAATATCGAACAACGCGTCAGAAAAATTGTTGCAGAACAACTCGGCGTCAATGAAGCAGACATAAAGAACGAATCGTCGTTCGTTGACGACCTCGGCGCGGATTCGTTGGATACGGTTGAACTGGTGATGGCACTCGAAGAGGAATTCGAGTGCGAGATTCCGGATGATGAAGCTGAGAAGATCACCAACGTTCAGCAGTCCATTGATTACGTCGTCAATCACAAGAAGTAATCCTTCAGTGGGACGCGTCTGCGGGTGGTCCTGGGACTGCCCGTAGCGCGCTGTTCCGAACTGCTTCCCCTCTCAGTACTGTCCCTTCCCCAGGAGAAGAAATTGACACGTCGCAGAGTCGTCATTACCGGCCTCGGAATCGTTTCTCCGGTCGGCAATACCGTTGGACAAGCCTGGCAGAACATTATTGCCGGACGCTCCGGAATCGACCGGATTACGCGTTTCGATGTTTCCGCATTCCCCGTGCAGATTGCCGGCGAAGTTAGGGATTTCGACGTGACCAAGTTCCTGCCGGCAAAAGATGCGCGTCGCATGGATACCTTTATCCATTACGGCATGGCCGCGGGTATTCAGGCGATCCAGGACGCAGGGCTTGAGGCGAATCCGGCCAATGCTGAGCGTATTGGCGTCTCGATTGGTTCGGGTATTGGTGGATTGCCCTTGATCGAAAATACGCGCGATGAGTTCATCGCTTCCGGTGTGCGAAAAATCTCCCCTTTCTTTATTCCTGGGGCGATTATCAATATGATTTCGGGCAATCTGTCGATACTGTACGGCTACAAGGGACCAAACATTGCCCTGGTCAGCGCTTGCTCGACGGGAACGCACAGCATTGGCGATGCGGGACGGCTTATCGAATACGGTGATGCCGACATCATGATTGCAGGTGGGTCCGAGAGCTGCGTTTCTCCTCTCGGACTCGGTGGGTTCTGCGCTGCACGCGCGCTTTCGACGCGTAATGATGATCCAGGCACGGCAAGCCGCCCATGGGACAAGGATCGCGATGGGTTTGTCCTTAGCGAAGGCGCCGGCGTTGTAGTGCTCGAAGAGTACGAGCATGCCAAGGCCCGCGGCGCACGGATTTATTGCGAATTGAGTGGATTTGGCATGAGTGCCGACGCCAATCACATGACGGCTCCCTGCGAAGACGGCGAAGGTGCTGCGCGCTGCATGAGCAATGCGCTGCGCAATGCCCAGACCAACCCGCAAGAGGTACAGTACCTCAATGCGCACGGAACCTCGACCCCGCTCGGCGACAAGGCGGAAACAGTCGCCGTCAAGCGCGCCTTTGGTGATCACGCCAGGCGCCTGGTGGTCAATTCGACCAAGTCGATGACTGGTCACCTGCTCGGTGCAGCAGGCGGTATTGAGGCGATCTTTTCGGCGCTGGCAATCTACCATCAGGTTTCGCCGCCGACCATCAATATCTTCAACCAGGATGAGTTGTGCGATCTTGATTACTGCGCCAATGAAGCGCGGGAAATGAAGATTGACGTCGCCATTTCCAACTCATTCGGCTTTGGCGGAACCAACGCAACCGTCGTCTTAAAACGGGTCTGACCGACCCGCTTCGAGCCGTGCAGTTCCCAATTATCATTGGACTGCACCGCTCGTCTCTTCTTGTTTTTCTGCTCGTCCTAATGCACACCGTTGCGGCGTGCAGTCTCATCGTGCTGCCATGGTCGTTGATTCTGCGTTTGCTTCTTATAGCGCTTGTCGGCCTATCGCTGGGCTACTCAGTGCGTCCGCCCAGAGTCATTGGTTTGCGACTTGCAGGGCGGGACCGGCTGGAATGTCTGCTGGCTGACGGCGATCGCGTTGCCGCCAAGTTGCTTCCGGACAGCACGGTGTTTACCTGGCTGATCGTATTACGGCTGTGCATTGGTGAAGAAGAACGGGTAAGCAGCCTGGTCTTGCTGACCGACCAGATGTTGGCAGAACAGTTTCGGCTACTACGCCTATGGTTGCGCTGGCACGCAGAGCCTAAGGAAGACGACGGGGCTGCCTTCTAAGCAGTGTGTTCCTGGCTTTCGGGAGCATTTCCGGGTAATCGCGGCTGAAGTGCAGACCGCGGCTTTCATGGCGCTTCAAGGCACAACGAACAATCAGGTCTGCCGTCATGACAAGATTGCGTAACTCGATCAGATCGTGGCTGACCCGAAAGTTTGAATAAAACTCTTCGATTTCCCTTGTCAGAAGACGGATACGGTGTTGAGCGCGTTGCAGGCGTTTGGTCGTACGCACAATGCCTACATAACCCCACATGAAGCGGCGCAGTTCATCCCAGTTATGCGAAATGACGATTTCCTCGTCCGGATCGGATACCCGACTGGCATCCCATTCAGGGAGGTCGGGCAGCTTTGCTGCGGGCTGCGCAAGGATGTCATTGGCCGCCGCTTCGGAAAACACCAGACATTCCAGCAACGAATTGCTGGCCAGACGGTTGGCGCCGTGCAGACCTGAGCAGGTGGCTTCTCCAGCCGCGTAAAGCCCTGGAATACTGGTGCGGGCTTGCAGGTCAGTGACAATGCCGCCACAGGTGTAATGCGCCGCGGGCACCACCGGAATTGGCTCACGGCTAATATCGATGCCCAGTTCAAGGCAGCGTGCCATGATGTTCGGGAAATGTTCGCCAAGAAAACTGGCTGGCTTGTGTGAAATATCGAGATAGACGCAGTCAAGACCGCGTTTCTTCATTTCAAAGTCGATGGCCTGGGCGACAACATCGCGCGGTGCGAGTTCGGCGCGTGCATCGTGCTCGGGCATGAAACGTGTTCCGTCGGGCAGCAGCAGGAGGCCACCTTCACCGCGTACCGCTTCGGAAATCAGGAAGGATTTGGCCTGTGGGTGATAAAGGCAGGTTGGATGAAACTGGATGAACTCCATATTTGCCACAGTACATCCAGCGCGCCAGGCCATGGCAATGCCGTCACCAGTGGAGGTGTCCGGATTTGTCGTGTACAGATAAACCTTGCCTGCCCCGCCAGTGGCAACCAGCGTGTTGGGGGCGCCCATCGTGATTACTTCACCGCTGTCCCGATCGAGCGCATAGGCGCCATAGCAACGATTGTCGGCCAACCCAAGTTTTTGCCCGGTAATCAGATCAATGGCGATGTGACGCTCAAAAACAGTGATGTTCGGATGCTGGCGCACCTTGTGCGTCAGGATGTCCTGTACTGCGAGACCCGTTGCGTCGGCGACATGGATGACGCGGCGCGCACTGTGACCGCCTTCGCGAGTTAAGTGATAGCCCGCCTTGTCACGGGTAAAGTGAACACCTTGTTCGATCAGCCAGTCAATCGCATGGCGACCATTTTCGATGACGAAACGGGTGACTTTTGGATCATTGAGAAAGGCGCCCGCGATGATCGTGTCGCGAATATGCGCTTCAATCGAATCCTGGTTGTCCAGCACGGCGGCAATTCCACCCTGTGCCCAACTGGAGGCGCTGTCTTCGAGTGTTCGTTTGCTGATCAGGGCGACACGGTGTGTATTTGCGAGGCGGAGTGCTGCCGATTGGCCGGCAAGACCACTACCAATAATGAGAACATCGAAGCGAGGGGACACGGTACGAACCCTGATACAAAGGGGGCACTATAGCACGCGTACTTCCAGGCCCCAGTGCCAATGGGCGATGAAATCAGGCGGTCGAAAATTAATGCAATATTTGGCTAGGTAAGCCATTCCTTCTCCTTGTATTCGCACAGATCAGCGATGTCGCAACGCCAGCATTCCGGCTTACGCGCCTTACAGACGTAGCGCCCGTGCAGGATCAACCAGTGGTGGGCATCCCGCTTGTATTCATCCGGGACCGCTTTGAGCAGCTTGAGCTCGACGGCGAGCGGTGTCTTGCCCGGGGCGAGTCTGGTACGGTTGGCGATGCGGAAAATGTGTGTATCGACGGCGATGGTCGCCTCGCCGAAGGCGGTGTTGAGCACCACATTGGCGGTTTTTCGACCGACGCCGGGTAGTGCTTCGAGGGCATCGCGCTGGCGCGGCACTTCGCCGTCATAACCGTCGATGAGCTGGCGGCAGGTGGCGATGATGTTTTTCGCCTTGGTCGGGTAGAGGCCGATGCGCTTGATGTAGTCGGCCAGAGCGTCTTCGCCGAGCGCGAGCATGGCCTGCGCTGTTGGCGCATCGGCAAAGAGCTTGCGCGTTGCGAGGTTGACACTCTTGTCGGTGGCTTGCGCCGAGAGAATGACGGCGATTAGTAGCTGGAAGGTCGTTGCGTACTCAAGTTCGGTCGTCGGTGCCGGATTGGCCGCGCGTAAACGCTTGAAGATTTCGGCGCGACGCGCGACGTTCATGGCGCTCAGTGGCAGCCGGCCACCGACGCCGGTTGCGGCGAAGGTCGTTGCTGACGCGCCGTAGCGCGCGCCTCGATCCAGTTTTTCCAGGCGATCATGCAGCCGAGCAGGATGAAAGCGCCGGGTGGCAACATGGCCAGCAGCAGGCCAGGATAGTCTTTCGGCAACAGTTGCAGGGCGTGAAGTCCGGGGAAGACCATGTCGATTCCAGAGAGCAGGGTGCCGCCACCGATCAGTTCTCGCAGGCCGCCGAGCAGCGACAGTGTCCACAGCATGCCAAGGCCCATGAAAATGCCGTCGAACATCGACTGCAGCGGTGGGTTTTTGTTGGCATAGGCCTCGACGCGCGCCAGCACGATGCAGTTGGTGACGATCAGCGGGATGAAGATGCCGAGCACGAGGTACAACTCATGTAGGTTGGCATTGAACAGCAAGTCGACCACGGTGACCAGCGCGGCGACGATCAGAATGAAGACCGGGATGCGGATTTCGTGTGGGATCAGGTAGCGCAGGCTGGCAACGGCGGCACCGGAAATGGCCATGACCAGGATGGTGGCCAGCGAAAGCATGGCGCCATTGACCAGATTGGTAGTGACCGCCAGCAGCGGGCACAGGCCGAGAATCTGGACAATGCTGGTGTTCTGTTTCCAGACACCGTTGGCGGCGATCTGGCGGAATTCATCATGGGTCATCATGGCAGGTCCTATCTTCCCGAAAAACTGTTGACCTCTTTCAACGCAGAGATCGCAGAGCCGCAGAGGGCGCAGAGAGAAATTCGATATTCATCCTTCGCGCTCTCGGAGTTTTTCTCTGCGTCAAATGTGGTTTACTTATCATCGTTTCTCCGTCGCGAAAAGTTGTTCGTGGTTCTCGGCGACGTACAGGGCTGCTTTGCGCACTGCCTTGATTACGGCGCGCGGGGTGACCGTGGCGCCGGCTACTGAGTCGAAGCGGCCACCGTCTTTTTTTACTTTCCATTCGCGCACGTCGATCGCGACCGGTACCAGCCCGTCGAACTGGGTGATCCACGGACGTTCCTTGTTCTTGTCTTTTTTAGGCTCGATGTAATCGCCCAGTCCCGGCGTTTCCTTATGCTGTGTCACGCGCACACCGATCAGCGTGCCGTCGGCGCCGAGGGCGATGAGCAAGTAAATCTTTCCGGCATAGCCATCGGGGGCGATGGCTTCGAAAACCAGCGCACTGGCCTGGCCATTCCGGCGTGCGCGATAGACCGTCGAGGCGTCATCCTGGCCGAGCGCAGCGGTCGGCATCAGCGGCAGGGTGTCCTTGAGCAGGTCATTGTCATAACTGCTGCGCGGTAGAACCTCGTTGATCAGTTTCATTTTCTCTTCGGCTGCGGCGGCCTCGATGGTCGGCAGGGTCCATAGGTAGGCGCCCGAGAGCAGTCCGGTAAAAATGACGACGAAGAGGAACAGGATGATCGCCGTGCGCGCGGCCATTTTCATTGCGCTTGGCGATTTTGCAAGTTTCGTCATTGCTTGCTCTTCATGCCAAAAATGGGTGGCTGGGTGTACAGGTCGATCAGTGGTACGCAGATATTGAGCAGTAATACGGCAAAAGCCACACCATCCGGATAGCCGCCGAAAACGCGAATGACATAGGCCAGAGCGCCTGCCGAAAAGCCAAAGATCAGCTTGCCCCTGGGCGTCGTGCAGCCGGAAACCGGGTCGGTGACGATGAAGAAGGCGCCGAGCATGGCCCCTCCTGAAAAAAGATGGAAGAGTGGGTTGGCAAACTGGCCGGGGTTCCACAGCCAGAGCGCGCCAGCGAGCAGCGCGATGCCAGTGATAAAGCCGAGCGGGGCGTGCCAGCTGATGATCTTGCGTTGCCAGAGCCACAGGCCGCCGAGCAGATAGGCGGTAGCGACCCATTCCCAGCCCTTGCCGGCAAAATAGCCAAAGGTGCTGGCATCGGCCACAACCGAAGCTACCGAGGCGCTGCCTTCGCCGAGTTTGAGCGCGGTTTTCAGCGCGTCAAGCGGCGTCGCGCCGCTCATTGCGTCAAGGCGGGGGGAGCTGCCGAAAACAAGGGCCAGTTGTTCGGCAAAGCCGGTGTTCAGATCGACCGGCGGCCACTGCGACATCAGTGCGGGGAAGGAAACGATGCACACGGCAAAGGCGATCATCGCCGGATTGAACGGGTTCTGACCAAGACCGCCGTACAGGTGTTTGGCGACGATGATGGCGAACAGTGCGCCGACGACGATCAGCCACCAGGGAGCGAGTGGCGGGAAGGCCAGGGCAATCAGCCAAGCGGTGACAATGGCGCTGCCATCGCCGAGAAAGAGGCCGAGCGGCTTGCTTAGCAGCTTGAGCATAAACGCTTCAGCGAACAGCGCAGCAGTGGTGGCGATACCGATCTGCAACAGTACAGCCGGGCCGAGCAGCCAGACGTAAACAGCGATACCCGGCAGCAGCGCAGCCAACACCTGCAGCATGACACGCTGAACGCTGACGTTCTGCGAGAGATAGGGAGGGGTAGTGAAGACCATGTTTTTAAACCTCTTTAAACGCAGAGAGCGCAGAGGCGCAGAGAACGCAGAGAACAGAAAAATTCATTGTTTTTCTCTCTGCGAACTCTGCGCCTCTGCGCTCTCTGCGTTGAGAGCGGTTTGCTCTTGCAGAGGCGCCCGGCGCGCTTCGATTTCGGCGATTTCCTTGCGCTGGGCGATTGTTAGTCCGTCAGTATTTCTTGGCTGGACGTTTTCGCGTTGCTGGCGGGCGCGCTCGATGGCGGCGGCGATGGCGGCCTTCTTGGCGGCATCGGCGTTGACAGGAGCCTCGCTGGCGGCAGTTTCGTTGCCAGCCTCTGGCGTTGCTTTTTTCTCGGCCGCCTTGGCTGCCGCTGCCTTGGCCAGGCGCGCCGCTTTTTCGGTCTTCTCGCGTTCGTCGCGTTCGTTGCGCAGTTCAAAGCGCGCCTTGGCGGCATCGGCCATGGCCTTTTCGCGCTCGCGTGACCAGATCTCGCTCTTGGCAAAGCGGAAGTACTGCACCAGCGGGATATGCGATGGGCATACATAGCTGCAACAGCCACACTCGATGCAGTCGAAGATATTGTATTCCTGCGTCTTGCCGAAATTCTTGGCGCGCGAGAACCAGTACATCTCGAACGGTTGCAGTTCGTGCGGGCAGACCTCGGCGCAGGCACCGCAGCGGATGCATGGCATTTCGGGTGGAGCCGGCGGGAACAATGTTGGCGATGCAGCGATGATGCAGTTGGTGGCCTTGACCAGCGGTGCTTCCAGGCTGGGCATTTCAAAGCCCATCATCGGGCCACCCATCAGGTAGCCGCTGGTATCGGTCTTGGGTTTGCCGAGCGTGACAAAGTCCTTGAGCGGTGTGCCGAGCAGTGCTTCCCAGTTGCGCGGCTCATCGACGTTGCCAGTCAAGGTGACGATGCGTGAGAGCACCGGTTCGCCATGCGCGAGGGCGCGCCAGGCGGTGTAGGCGGTGGCTACGTTGAAGCACTGCACGCCCATTTCTGGCGAACGCATGCTGGCCGGAACTTCCTTGCCGGTTAGCACGCGGATTAACTGCTTGGCGCCGCCTGCCGGGTAACGCGTTGGCACGGCGATGACTGCGAAATTTTCACCGAGCTTTTGTACCGCCGCTTGCATGGCGGCAACGGCTTCGGGCTTATTGTCCTCAATGCCGATCAGCACCCGTTTCGGTTCGAGCAGGTCGCGGAAGATACCCGCACCGCGCACGATGTCCTCGGCGCGCTCGCGCATCAACAGGTCGTCGCAGGTCATGAAGGGCTCACATTCGGCGCCGTTGATGACCAGCTCTTCCATCGCCACCGACTTGGTGGCGGTAAGTTTGACATGACTTGGGAAGACGGCGCCACCGAGGCCGACGACGCCCGAGTCACGCAGGATTTCGCGCACGCGTTCCGGGGCAAGTGCTTGGTAATCGACCGGGTGGCGTTCAATCCACTCGTCGCGGCCATCCGTTTCGATCACCACCGAGAGTGTCGGCAGGCCGGAGGGGTGTGCCGCGACGCGCTCCTCGACAGCCAGTACGGTGCCGGAGGAGGGGGCATGAACTGCCGACGAAAGCCACTTGTCGGCGCTGCCGATCAACTGGCCTTTGCCGACGCGTTGCCCAGCTTCAACCAGTGGGTTGGGGATACCGCCGATGCTTTGATGCAGGGGAACGACCAAGAGCGGCGGCAGCGGCGCACGACCGATCGGCGCTTGCACCGAAGATGTCTTGTTGGTGTCGGGCTTGACACCCCCTTTGAATTGGAAGAGTTGGAGCATTCGAATAATCTGTTTTTTGCTGACGTTCAGGCGATACGCTGGAAGGGTTTGATCTCGATCACCGGATATTTCCACTTCCAGTTGTCGATGTTTTCAACCAGGGTCTCCATGCGAATGCATTCCACCGGACAGGGTTTGATGCACAGCTCGCAACCGGTGCACAGCGCCTCGACGATGGTGTGCATCTGCTTGGCGGCGCCGACGATGGCATCAACCGGGCAGGCCTGGATACAGAGCGTGCAGCCGATGCAAGTCTGCTCGTCGATGATCGCGATCTGCTTGGGTTTTTCCTCGACGTCGAGCGGCTTGACTTCGCGTCCGAGCAGGTCGGCGAGTTTGCGCACACCTTCGAGGCCGCCGGGCGGACATAGATTTATCTCGGCCTCGCCTTCGGCGATGGCTTCGGCATAGGGCTTGCATCCCGGGTAGCCACACTGACCACATTGTGTCTGCGGCAAAATGGCCTCGATCTTCTCGACCAGCGGATTGCCTTCGACCTTGAACTTGATCGAGGCGTACCCCAGCGCTGCGCCGAGAACGACGGCTCCGAGCGCCATGATGAGGACGGCGGTGAGCATTACTGGTATTTGTCCAGGCCCGCGAAGCCCATGAAGGCCAGACTCATCAAGCCAGCCGTCACCATGGAGATAGCTACACCTCGGAAATGAACGGGGACGTCAGCGCCTTCAACGCGTTCGCGAATTCCGGCAAAGAGCACCAGCACCAGCGAAAAGCCAATGGCGCTGCCGGCGCCAAAGAGCAGGGATTCGACAAAATTGTATTTGTGCGCGACGTTGAGCAACGGTACGCCGAGAACTGCGCAGTTGGTGGTGATCAGCGGCAGGTAGATGCCCAGCACCTGATGCAGCACCGGGCTCGTTTTCTGGATCACCATCTCGGTCAACTGGACGATGGCGGCAATGGTTACGATGAACGACAGGGTGCGCAGGTATTCAAGCCCGAAGGGCATGAGCAGGAAATGGTCGATGACATAGCTGGCGCCAGTGGCCACGGTAAGCACGAAAGTGGTCGCCGAACCCATGCCAAAGGCCGTTTCCACTTTCTTAGAAACACCCATGAAGGGGCACAGGCCGAGGATTCTCACCAGAACAACGTTGTTGACAAGGACAGCGCCGACGATGATGAACAGATAATGGGTCATGGGTGGCCAGGCAGGAAAAGTCGGCAAGGGCGGAAAAACGCTGGAATTATCCCCTTTTGGCGGGGACCATTCAACCTTGTTGGCAGTAGCGCTATGTCTTTGCCGGTGAATGGCGCGCTTTGTTCGACTTGGCGATGGCAGTGACCGCCTCAGCGATCAGCTCGGGGCCGCGATAAATGAAGCCTGAATAGATCTGCACCAGACTGGCGCCAGCTTCGATCTTGGCCAGCGCATCGGCGCCGCTCAGGATGCCGCCGACGCCGATGATCGGCACCTCACCAGCCAGCGCGCCGGCGAGTTTTTTCAACACCATCGTCGATCTTGCGAACATAGGGGCGCCCGAGAGGCCGCCGCTTTCGTCAGCGTGCGGCAAGCCCTCGACACCCTCGCGCGCGAGGGTCGTGTTAGTCGCGATGACGCCGTCCATTCGATGCTGGCGCAGCAGATCGGCAATCGACTGGATCTGCGTGTCTTCCAGATCCGGAGCAATTTTCAGCGCCAGCGGCACGTAGCGACCGTATTTTTCAGCAAGTCGCGTCTGTTCGGCCTTCAGGCTGCCGAGCAGTGCATCCAGGGCGTCATCCTTTTGCAGTTCGCGAAGATTCTTGGTGTTCGGGCTGGAAATGTTGACAGTGACATAACTTGCTGCGTTATAAACCCGCTCCAGACAGATCAGGTAGTCGTCAGCCGCCTTCTCGATCGGGGTGTCGAAGTTCTTGCCGATATTGATGCCGAGGATGCCGCCGCGGCGGGCGAATTGCGCATTGGCGATGTTGGCAAGCAACAAGTCGACGCCACGGTTGTTAAAGCCCATGCGATTGATGATGGCCTGCTTTTCCGGGATGCGGAACATGCGTGGCCTGGGGTTGCCCGGTTGTGGGCGCGGAGTGACGGTGCCGATCTCGATAAAGCCGAAGCCGAGAGAGGCCAGCGCATCGACGTGTTCGCCATTCTTATCCAGCCCGGCCGCCAGGCCGACCGGATTGGGAAAGTGCACGCCCATCACCGTGACCGGGTCGGGCGGCAGCGGCTTGGCCAGCAGGCAGGCGATTCCGGCCCGGTTGAGGAAATCGACACCAGTCATCCCAAGGCCATGGGCAATTTCGGGGTCGAGCGAGAAGAAGATTTTTCGGATCAGTGAGTAGAGCATCAGCGGATTTTACCGGATAGTGTCAATGGCGGGATGGACAGTGCAACAGGGCAATTGCATGAATCTTATACAAGGCCGCGTAATGGGGGACCACGGTTTTTCGCGACCGAGATGGGATTTACCCCGGCGTCTCGCTCGCGCATCACGCTGCCGATGCAAGTAGCAGACGATCTGGATCCCTGGTCAGAGATTGCGGGGTGACATCAGGCTTTCACGCTGCTCAAGCGCAGCATCAGCGTCATCGGATGTGCGGGCGAGACCTGAAAACCATAGTGTTCGTAGAATTGCCTGGCTCGGTCATTGATTGCATGCACCAGCAGGGCTCGGACACCGGCGTTATGCGACACGGCCACCGCCCGGTTGACCGCGTCCTGCAATAGCGATGCGCCGAGCTTGATTCCTTGGGCTTGGCTGTCGACCGCGAGACGGGCCAATACCATGACCGGCACCGGGTCCGGCATGTTGCGCCGAATACTAGTTGTTGCCGTTTGATGGGAGACCGCACCCGCCGCCATGGCGTAGTAACCATAGATGCGATGGTCCTGGTCGGCCACGACAAATGTTCGGCTGGCCCCGCTGAGTTGATTGGCCATCGCCCGCCGCTTGAGCCACTCGTCAAGCACGGCCTCGCCGCACTCGAATTCGTCGGCACGATGGGTCGGTGACAGGGGCGCTGGCGCGCTGAGTTGCAAACTCACGCCTTGCTGTCCCAAGGCAGCGTGACGGCCATGAGGCGCTCAAGTCCCGGATTGCGGGCGGGAGGCGTGTCGAGCATTTTGGTGAACTGCCGAAACCGCTCGGTATCCAGACTGAAAAATACCTGGTCAAGCACCACCGACTGCGCCTTGTCGCAGGCTGCTTCAAGCATGAAGTCAGAACGGTTCTTGCCCAGCAGAGTTGCGGCGTGGTCAATCAAGTCCCGCTGCTCGGGGAATGCCCGCAGATTGATGGCGGCGTCACGCATGAGTTTCTCCTTGAGCGCATACACAACAGATACACGAACGGTACGCCGGCGTGTATCTGTTGTCAATACGCAGCCTTATCCAACGAATGAGCCTGAACGGGGCGCGTATTTCCACCCAGGGGCGGTCTGGTCGGCCACGTAAGAAGATAGAACCGATGTCGGGAGCGTTGTTCGCTTTGCCTTCAATATGCTGGCCGGCCGGGTGGCGACCCCGGTCATGCGCCTGGCGCAACTGTGGACGGATTTCCAGCAGACCGGCATTTCGGTACAAAGGCTGGGCGATATTCTTAACGCCCGCAGCGAAGTGGCCACTGCGCACCGCAGCACCCTGCCGCCTTTGGTCGGGCATATCGAGTTCGACCAGGTCGTGTTTCGCTACCGGCCCGACGCCCCGGAAGTCCTGCGCGGCATCAATCTGGTCGTCCAGCCGGGTGAAGTGATCGGCATTGTCGGCCGTTCCGGCTCCGGCAAGAGCACCCTGACCAAGCTG
>NZ_JAPUVO010000087.1 GCF_029255185.1 Propionivibrio sp. | reverse complement strand
GGCGCGTCAATGGACGTTCAAGGCGGTGGTGGATCGATTCGGATTCAGCGGGTGAAAATCGCCAATACCGAGTTCGATCAAGTGACCCAGCCCGACAACGATCAACAGCGTATCCTCGATTTGCTGGGCGTTAAGCTCTAACTCCCTGTAGCCATCCTCATGAAACAGTAAAATCGCTGTAACCAAGCGGTATCAAGGCGTTTGGCTTGTAGGGGTAAACAAAGCGCGTTAAAACATGGTAAATATCCGTATCGGCAATGCTTTCGATCCATGCCACAACTGCACCGTGGGGGCGCGGCTTGCGTAGCTTCGAAACGACGTTGGTGTCCAGGAGATACATGATGGGCTACAGCACAACAGCGGGCCGACGTTTTGCATGCCCTCGCTGTTGCAACACAAGGACTGCACGGGCCTCGTCTGATAACAGCAAGGCTTTGAGTGAAGGACGTGCGGCCTTACTCAAACGCTTCCATTCTGCAATCGGCACGAGCACAGCGGTTTCCGACCCGTGCCGAGTCACGACCTGCGGCCCCTCGCTTCAAACCCGAAGCTGCCGGAGCCCGGCTACACGCGCTGAACGCAGCACACGGCCAGGCAACTTGGCGGCGTGTTGTTTTCTGTCGACTGACAACGAAGCCGCTTGGAAATTGACTATTTTTTAGGCGGCAATCAAGGTAAAATTCGCCCCTTCCCCTGTCCTGCGCTGTGCACGCCACCTCTATGGAATTCGTCGGCTTTTCACTGCGAAACAATCTTTTTGTTGCTCCGATGGCCGGCGTGACTGACCGCCCTTTCCGCCAGTTGTGCAAAAAAATGGGCGCCGGGCTGGCCGTCTCCGAGATGGTGACCTCCAACTCGCTGCTCTACGGCAGCGCCAAGACACAGAGGCGCGCCAATCATGACGGCGAGGTCGAACCCATTTCGGTGCAAATCGCCGGTTCAATTCCTGCGATGATGGCCGAAGCGGCGCGCCACAACGTCGATCGCGGCGCGCAGATCATCGATATCAACATGGGCTGCCCAGCCAAGAAAATCTGCAATGTGATGGCCGGTTCGGCGCTGCTGCGCGATGAACCTCTGGTCGGCCAGATTCTTGCTGCGGTGGTCAATGCCGTCCCGGGAACGCCGGTCACCCTGAAGATCCGCACTGGCTGGGACAAGACCAACCGCAACGCGCTGACCATCCTGAAGATCGCCGAGCAGTCCGGCATCCGCGCCCTGGCCATGCATGGCCGCACGCGTGCCTGCGGCTACACTGGGCAGGCCGAGTACGAAACCATTGCTGCAGTCAAAGCGCAGGCGCGCATCCCGATCATCGCCAACGGCGACATCACTTCGCCAGAAAAAGCGCAGCAGGTGCTCGCGGCGACCGGTGCCGATGCGCTGATGATCGGCCGCGCCGCGCAGGGCCGTCCTTGGCTTTTTCGCGAGATCGAACATTTCCTGGCCACCGGTACGCACCTGCTTCCCCCCAGCGTCAGCGAAATTCACAAGGTACTGCTCGCGCACCTCGAAGACCTCTACGACTTCTACGGTATCGAAACCGGCGTGCGAGTCGCACGCAAGCATATCTCCTGGTACACCCGGGGCCTGGTCGGTTCAGCCGCTTTCCGGCACGGCATGAACCTGTTACCTGACATCGCCACCCAACAACGGGCAGTCAATGATTTTTTCTACGCGCTGGCCGAACGCAACGAACACCTGAGCTACATCCAGACTGAAAACGACAATGACATTGAGGAACTCGCCGCATGAAACGAAGCAATGATATTTCAGCCTGCATTTACGGCGCACTGGAGACCTACTTCAAGGATCTGGATGGCGAAATGCCCGGGGCCGTTTATGACATGGTTCTGCGCAGCGTCGAACGCCCGATGTTTGAAGTGATCCTCCTGCAAGCCGGCGGCAACCAGACTCTGGCCGCGTCAATGCTCGGTATCAACCGCAACACCCTGCGCAAGAAGCTTGTCGACTACAAGCTGGTGTGACCCATTTTTGAACCCAAGAAAAGGCCCATCATGAAAATCCGTCAAGCCCTGATCAGCCTCTCCGACAAGCACGGTGCGCTTGAGTTTGCCCAGGGCCTTGCCGCCCAGGGCGTCAAGCTGTTGTCCACCGGCGGCACCGCCAAACTATTGCGCGACGCCGGCCTGGCCGTGACCGAGATCGGCGATTACACCGGCTTTCCGGAAATGCTCGACGGCCGCGTCAAGACCCTGCATCCAAAAGTCCATGGCGGCATTCTGGCCCGCCGTGATCTGCCCGGCCATCTGGCGACCATCGCCGAGCACGACATTCCGACCATCGATCTGGTGTGCGTCAATCTTTACCCTTTCCGTGAAACCATCGCCAAGCCGGACGTCACGCTCGAAGACGCGATCGAAAATATCGACATCGGTGGTCCGGCGATGGTCCGTTCGGCAGCCAAGAACTACACCGGCGTGGCCATCGTCACCGACCCCGAAGACTACCCCGCCCTGCTCGCCGAAATGCTCGCCAACGGCGGCGCATTGACGCTGGCGACGCGTTTTGGCCTGGCCAAAAAAGCCTTCACCCACACCGCGCGTTATGACGCTGCGATTGCCAACTGGCTGACCGCGCTCGACGAAACAAACAGCCCGCAGGCACTATCGCCCTTCCCGCAAAAACTGCAACTCGCCTTCGACCGTGTCGAAACCCTGCGCTACGGCGAGAACCCGCACCAGCAGGCGGCTTTCTACCGCGACCCGACGCCGACGCCGGGTGCTATCGCCGCCTACCAGCAATTGCAGGGCAAGGAGCTCTCCTACAACAACATCGCCGACGCTGATGCTGCCTGGGAATGTGTCAAGTCCTTCAGCGCACCGGCGTGCGTCATCATCAAACACGCTAACCCCTGCGGCGTGGCCATCGACGGCACGCTGCTGGCGGCCTATGAAAAAGCCTTCAAGACCGATTCGACCTCGGCCTTCGGCGGCATCATCGCCTTCAACGGCACTGTCGATACCGACGTCGTCGCCGCCATGAACGAGCGCAAGCACTTCGTCGAAGTGCTGATCGCCCCGGCCTACACGCCGGCGGCCAGGTCAATGCTGGCGTCGAAACAGAATCTGCGCGTTCTCGAACTGCCGCTGTCGCATGACTATCACGCCTTCGAAATGAAGCGCGTCGGCGGTGGCCTGCTGGTGCAAACGCCGGACCAGTTCAACGTCCAGGCCGCCAACCTCAAGGTGGTAACGGCCATTGCGCCGACTGCCGCGCAGATCGACGACCTGCTTTTTGCCTGGCGTGTCGCCAAATTCGTCAAGTCCAACGCCATCGTTTTCTGCGCTGGCGGGATGACGCTCGGCGTCGGCGCCGGCCAGATGAACCGCGCCGATTCAACGCGCATCGCCGTGCTCAAAGCGAACAATGCCGGCCTGGCGCTAACCGGGGCCTGTGTGGCTTCGGATGCCTTCTTCCCCTTCCGCGACGGCCTCGACATTCTTGCCGAAGCGGGTGCTCAGGCGGTTATCCAGCCCGGCGGTTCGATGCGTGACGAAGAAGTCATTGCCGCCGCCAACGAACACGGCGTCGCCATGGTATTTACTGGCGCCCGTCATTTCAGACACTAAGAAACGGGTCACTACCCCCATGAAACTACTCGTCATCGGCTCAGGCGGGCGCGAACACGCGCTGGCCTGGCACCTGGCCAAGACCTCGGGCCTGCAAAAAATCTACGTCGCGCCCGGCAACGCCGGCACGGCGCATGAAGCCGAGCTGGAAAACATCACGATCACCGACCCGGCAGCGCTCGCCGATTTCGCCGAGCAAGAAGGCATTCATCTAACGCTCGTTGGCCCGGAAGCGCCGCTGGCCGCCGGCGTGGTCAACATTTTCCGGGCTCGCGGCCTGAAAATTTTTGGCCCGACCCGGGAAGCCGCACAGCTCGAAAGCTCGAAGGATTTTGCCAAGCGCTTCATGGCCCGGCACAGGATACCCACCGCCGCCTTTGAAACTTTTTCCGATGTCGCGGCGGCCCACGCCTACGTCGATGCACAGGGCGCACCCATCGTCATCAAGGCCGACGGACTGGCTGCCGGCAAGGGCGTTGTTGTCGCCATGACGCTCGATGAAGCGCACCGCGCCATCGATCACATGCTTTCCGGCAGCGGCGCGCGCGTCGTCATCGAGGAATTTCTTGACGGCGAGGAAGCCAGCTTCATCGTCATGGTCGACGGTAAGAACGTCCTGCCGCTCGCCTCGAGCCAGGATCACAAGCGGATCGGCGACGGCGATACCGGCCCCAATACCGGTGGCATGGGTGCATACTCGCCGGCTCCGGTGGTCACCCCGGCGGTTCATGCCAGGGCGATGCGCGAAATCATCCTGCCGACGGTGCGTGGCATGGTCGCCGACGGCATGCCCTATACCGGCTTCCTTTACGCCGGACTGATGATCGGCAAGGACGGTTCGATCAAAACGGTTGAATTCAATTGCCGCATGGGCGACCCGGAAACCCAGCCGATCATGATGCGTCTGAAATCCGACCTGCTCACCCTGCTTGAGCACGCGGTGGCCGGCAAGCTCGACCAGGTCGAAGCCGAATGGGACAGGCGCGTCGCCCTGGGCGTCGTACTGGCGGCGGCCAACTATCCGGATACGCCGCGCCAGGGCGATGTCATTAGTGGACTACCGGTCAACAGTGAAGAGATGCACGTGTTTCACGCCGGCACTGCTGAAAAGAACGGCCGCATCGTCACCACGGGCGGCCGTGTACTGTGCGTCACCGCGCTCGGCGACAACGTCAAGCAGGCGCAAAAACACGCTTACGACGCCCTCGTCGGCATCCACTTCGACGGCATGCAGTATCGTCGCGACATCGGCCACCGCGCGATTCTTCGTCGACTCCAAGATGATCAATAGCGCAGTACTCAAGGCCTACTTCAGCGGCCTGCAGACGATTATCGTCGCCGCTGCCGAGGCCGTCGAAGGAGCAAGCGGCCAACGCTTCCGCGCCGATCCATGGCAGAAGGAAGCCGGCCAGCCGCTGGACGGCAGCGGGCTGACCTGCATTATCGAGGGTGGCCGCGTCTTCGAGCGCGGCGGCGTCGCCTTCTCGCATGTCACCGGCGCGGCACTGCCAGCGTCAGCCACCGCCAAACGGCCCGAACTGGCCGGGCGCAGTTTCGAAGCCATGGGCGTTTCACTGGTCCTGCACCCGGAAAACCCGTTCTGCCCGACAGCGCACATGAACGTTCGCACGCTCTTCGCCAGCAAAGCCGGCGAAGCGCCCGTCGTCTGGTTTGGCGGCGGCATGGATCTGACGCCCTATTACCCGTATGCTGAAGACATCCGCCACTTCCACGCCACCTGCAAGCAGGCGCTGGCGCCTTTCGGCGACGATGTGCATGCACGCTACAAGAAATGGTGCGACGACTATTTCTTCCTCAAGCATCGCAACGAACCGCGTGGTGTTGGTGGCGTTTTTTTCGACGATCTCTGCGAAGGCGGCACCGGCTGGGATGACCCCCTTGAGCGCTGCTTTGCGCTGACCCGGGCAGTCGGTGACGCCTTTTGCGCAGCCTACCTGCCGATCATCGAAAAACGCCAGAACACCCCCTTTGGCGAGCGCGAACGTGATTTTCAAGCCTACCGGCGCGGACGTTACGTCGAATTCAATCTGGTCTGGGATCGCGGCACCCTGTTCGGCCTGCAATCGGGCGGGCGCACCGAGTCGATCCTGATGTCGCTACCGCCGGTCGTCAAATGGCGCTACGACTGGCAACCCGAGCCGGGAAGCCCCGAAGCGCAACTTTACGAAATGCTACCGCCGCGCGACTGGGCATAGGTCGGGCACGCGCAAAAATCAGGCATGACTTGCCCTGCACTGAAGTTTCAAACCCGGCGCATGAGTCAGCTTCAAAAAAGGAGGTTAGTCGGGCTTGGCCCCAATGGCACTACGGACCCGCACGCCGGGTGGTGTGGGGAAGGCCGGAGAGAAGCCGACCCTTACCCGACTGTGCTACAAACGTTTATCGAGAGCGGAGAGAAGGCGACTCTCCCAATTCGCTGCAAACACGTTTGTGCTCATTGCTCGTTTATTGACCACCTCGACACGCGTCTGGACTTTACCCTGTACCTCTTCCACGAAGATGGCGACATTTTCCCCGTAGCTAAATGCCGAAATCCCATTCTGAGCAAGAATTTGACCCCGAGCTTTGTCATCATTGACAAGGCTTAGACCCGAAGCTTTTACAACTTCCAATGTTGCGTTCCAAACCGTTTCATAGGGTTTGTCATAGACACGTGCACTGCCAGTCCCCTTCGCGGCTTTTGCGTCTGCTAGAGTCGCGCAACCTGTCGTCCCACAAAGTACCAAAATTGCACACACGATCAAAAATACTTTCTTCACTTATATCTCCTCAGTGGTAATGAACTGGAGAGTGACAAGTTCTCCCCCTTCAGATCGTTTCTTTGGCGAGTCGGAGATTGGATAGTTCTGTTCCCAGCTCGATCCATCGGTCGATGAGAAGCTTCATGCGTTCGTAGTTTTTCAGTTGTTTGCGGATCGCTGG
>NZ_JAPUVO010000086.1 GCF_029255185.1 Propionivibrio sp. | reverse complement strand
GTGCGCAAGACAACCGTCGGCGCCACCCCCAGCGACACCCTCTACTTCTACGACCTGGCCGGTCACCTGGTCGCCGAGAGCGACGCCACCGGCGTTATTCAGACCGAATACCTGTGGCTTGAGGATACCCCGCTGGTGGTGCTGCAATGAGGGCTGGGCGCCTGGGTAATTACGACGTATCATCTTGTCGCTTTGGTCATGATCGGAGCGCCGGTTGCTGGCATCAAGATTTAAACGAATCACTTAAATGGAGTTAATTAATATGAGCGAAAGTCTGATCAAAGTCCCACAGGGCGGCCAAAAAATCGTTCCCGGGCAAGCCATTCCGAATAACCCGATCATTCCGTTCATCGAAGGAGACGGCATTGGCGTCGACATCACACCGGTCATGATAAAGGTGGTCGATGCGGCAGTGGCCAAGGCCTACGGTGGCCAGAAGAAAATTTACTGGATGGAAGTCTATGCCGGCGAGAAGTCGACCAAGATGTATGGCGCCGATGTCTGGATGTCCAAGGAAACGCTGGACACCCTGAAGGACTACTCGGTTTCGATCAAGGGCCCGATGACGACGCCGGTCGGCGGCGGTATCCGTTCCTTGAACGTTGCGCTGCGTCAGGAACTCGACCTCTACCAGTGTGTCCGTCCAGTGCAGTACTTCAAGGGCGTTCCCTCGCCGCTGAAGGATCCGACGAAGACCAATATGGTCATTTATCGCGAGAACACCGAAGACATTTATTGCGGTGTCGAGTGGCAATCCGGTAGCGATGCCTGCAAGAAGGTGATCAAATTTCTGCGCGAAGAAATGGGCGTTACCAAGATCCGTTTTCCGGACACCTCGGGTATCGGCATCAAGCCGGTTTCCAAGGAAGGCACCGAGCGCCTGGTGCGTGCGGCGATCAAGTATGCGATCACCAACAAGCGCCGGTCGGTAACGATTGTGCACAAGGGCAACATCATGAAATACACCGAAGGTGGCTTTCGTGACTGGGCCTACGCGCTAGCCAAGAACGAATTCGGTGGCGTCGAGATTGACGGCGGTCCGTGGCTCAAGCTGCCCAACGGCATCATTATCAAGGACGCCATCGCCGACGCTTTTCTCCAGCAGATTCTGCTGCGTCCGGCTGAATACGACGTAATCGCCACCACCAACCTGAACGGGGATTACATCTCCGATGCCCTAGCGGCACAGGTCGGCGGTATCGGCATTGCGCCGGGCGCCAACATCTCCGATCAGTACGCCTGCTTTGAAGCGACGCACGGAACAGCGCCGAAGTATGCCGGCAAGGACTACGTGAACCCCGGTTCGCTGATTCTCTCCGCCGAAATGATGCTGCGTCACCTCGGCTGGCTGGAAGCGGCTGACCTGATCATCAAGTCCATGGAAGCGGCCATCGGCGACAAGGTCGTGACCTACGACTTTGCCCGTTTGATGGACGGCGCCACCGAGGTTTCATGCTCGGGCTTCGGCGATGCGATGATCGCGCGCATGTAAGCTGCGCCTTAAACGCGGCTCAAAAAACCTCCGGGTTCCCTGGAGGTTTTTTTAGATCGAGGTTGCGGCGAGGGTTCAGGCGGTTGCCGTCGAGCTTCTTGTCCAATGACAATGCTTGCCAAACCGCAAACGGTTCCATATTATTGGAACCATGGAAATTGCAAACGCACTCAGCGCACTGGCTGCCCTGGCGCAGGAAAGCCGCCTCGCTGTCTTTCGCCTGCTGGTACGCAACGCTCCTGAGGGGATGACTCCCGGAGTCATCAGCGAGCAGCTCGAGCTGCCGGCGCCAACGTTGTCGTTTCATCTTAAGGCCCTGGCGCAAGCCGGTCTGGTGACGACGGTCCAGGAGGGGCGCTTCGTGCGTTACCGAGCGGAAATAGCGAGCATCAATGCCCTGATTTCTTTTTTAACTGAAGATTGCTGCGGCGGGGATTCCCAGCGCTGCATCACGAAAGGCCAATAAGCATGAGTACGTCCAGTCCGATCAATGTGCTGATTCTTTGTACCGGCAATTCCGCCCGTTCTGTCCTTGGCGAGGCACTCTTCAACCATCTCGGCCACGGCCGTGTTCGCGCCTTTTCGGCCGGCAGCAAGCCCTCCGGCAAGGTCAATCCGCTGGCGTTGGAAACGCTGGAAAAGCACGGCGTCCCCCTGCCGTTCGAAGTGCGCAGCAAATCGTGGGACGAGTTTGCCGCGCCGGGTGCGCCCAGCCTCGATTACATTTTCACCGTTTGTGCCAGCGCTGCCGGCGAGATTTGTCCGATCTGGCCGGGGCATCCGAGCACTGCGCACTGGGGTGTTGACGATCCGGCACATGTCGAGCCGATGGAGGCGCGCCGTGCCGCTTTTGAAGTGGCCTACCAGGCGCTGGAAAAACGCATAAAGGCTTTTCTCGCACTCGATCTGGAGTCGATGTCACGTGCCGATGTGGTAACGGCGGCACGCCTGATACACGAGGCTTGCCAATGAGCGCCAAGTTAGCCGTGGGAGCTTCGTTGAGCGTCTTCGAGCGCTATTTGACGCTCTGGGTCTTTCTCTGCATCGTCGCCGGAATTACCCTCGGACAGACGTTGCCCGGTGTCTTTCAGGCGATTGGTCGCATGGAGTACGCGCAAGTCAATCTGCCGGTCGGTCTGTTGATCTGGGTGATGATCATCCCGATGCTGGTCAAGGTCGATTTCGGCGCGTTGCACGAGGTACGCAAGCACGTCCGAGGCATCGGCGTCACGCTGTTTGTCAACTGGTTGGTCAAGCCCTTCTCGATGGCTTTTCTCGGCTGGCTGTTCATTCGCCAAATCTTTGCCCCGTATCTGCCGGCCGATCAGCTCGACAGTTACATCGCCGGTCTGATCCTGCTCGCTGCCGCGCCGTGCACGGCAATGGTTTTCGTCTGGAGCAGGCTGACCAACGGTGATCCCCTGTTCACCCTCTCGCAGGTGGCGCTCAACGATACGATCATGATCTTTGCCTTTGCGCCGCTGGTTGCCTTCCTGCTCGGCATTTCGGCGATCAGCGTGCCGTGGGATACGCTGTTCACCTCGGTCGTGCTCTACATCGTCATCCCGGTGATTCTCGCCCAGCTTTTGCGCAAGACCCTGCTCAGGGGAGGGCAGGGGGCTTTCGACGCGGCGATGGAAAAAATTGGGCCGTGGTCGATTTCTGCGTTGCTGGCTACGCTGGTTCTGCTCTTCGCTTTCCAGGGCAAGGCCATCATCAAACAGCCGCTGGTTATTGCGCTGATTGCCGTGCCTATCCTGATCCAGGTCTTTTTCAATTCTGCACTCGCCTACTGGCTTAATAAAAAGTTTGGCGAAACCCACTCGGTGGCCTGCCCATCGGCCTTGATCGGCGCCTCAAATTTCTTCGAACTAGCGGTCGCTGCGGCGATCAGCCTGTTCGGTTTTGAATCGGGCGCCGCGCTGGCTACCGTCGTCGGCGTGCTGATCGAGGTGCCGGTGATGCTTCTCGTCGTCAAGGTGGTCAATGCCAGCAAGGGCTGGTACGAGGCCGCGTAATTTCTCCCGTTCTTGCCGCAGTGATTTTATTGTGGCAACAAAGCCTTTCTAAAAGTCCAATAATGTACTATCGTTTTAAATGAGTACATTATTGGACATAAAGGCTGCCACATGAACACCCCACTCCCAGCCGTTGACCCTCACGCCCTTTCTGCCGCCGGGTTAAAGGCTTTTCTTAACATTTCGTCTGCATGGCGCTTGCGCACGGATGATGAAATAAAACTGCTGGGCTACCCCAGTCGGGCGACCTATTTCAATTGGAAACGAAATCCTGAGAAAGCGCGGCTAGGCAGAGATACGCTCGAGAGAATCTCTTACATCCTTGGGATTTACAAGGCCCTGCAAATTCTTCTCCCAGACCCGGTTGCGGCAGACGCCTGGGTAAAAAAAACCAACACAGCAAGTCTGTTTGGCGGTCAGTCTGCTCTCGATAGAATGCTCTCGGGTAACGTTGGTGATTTGTTTGTTGTTCGACAATACCTCGACGCCGCTCGCGGCGGCTGGGCATGATCCCAGCGCTGCCGTTTCCTTCCGTCGAGGTGGAGTGGAAGCCAGCGTACAGGATTACCCCAACTCGCTTTCCGACAATCTATTTGTTCGATCGGGTGGCCAGCCCCTCTGATTTCGAAGCCTTATACGCCTTGGAAGCCATGACCAATCCGAGGCTACGGGAAGAAACCGGGGATCTCTCCATGGTTGCACCAGAAGAAAGGCGCTATGGTCCAGGGAGCGGGCCGATTATGGCTGCATTTACGCACCTAAACCCGATGGGAAGCCGGTTTTCTAATGGGGAGTATGGTGTCTTTTATGCAGGGAAAGAGCGTGAAACCGTTATTGCAGAAACCCGATTCCATTCCGAAATCTTCTTGCAAGCCACCAACGAGGCTCCGACTCGGTTGCAAATGCGACTGTATTTTGTGACGATCAAGGGGGAAGTGATCGACCTGAGAAATGCCGATAGGGACAACCCAGACCTATTGAATCCAAGCTCATACGCAGCAAGCCGACAAATTGGGCAAACAATTCGTCAGGCCGGAGCCAATGGACTTGTCTATTGCAGCGTTAGAAAACAAAACGGGGAGTGCGTCGCAGTGTTTCGCCCAAGAATTCTTTCAGACTGCATCCATGCGGCTCATTTTGAATATCACTGGAATGGGAAAGAAATCGATTACATCACGCAACAAATCGCGGCGTGATCCAGGATGTTGCGCGCTCTGGTAACTGCACCAGTATGTGCGGCTGAAGCCTGGATTCCGGGCTCTGCACCCCAAGGGTATTTCCTACGGGGCACATTCCCTGCGGTCACCTTCGGTCGCCTTCGCCGGAATGACGGCGCCGGTTGATGATGATCCCAATGACATTCATGCAATCGTCCTGGCCTTGAGCAAGACCCACAGGGCGCCGTCGCCGCCGTCGCATGGCGGGGCATGGCAGAAAGCCAGCACATCCTGACGTCGGGCCAGCCAGCCTTTTACGAGTTGGCGCAGGATGCCTTCGCGGCCAGGGGAGCCGTGTCCACGGCCATGCACGATGCGAACGCAACGTTTGCCGGCGCGCTGCGCTTCGGCAAGAAAGAGGTTCACCTCTGCGTGCGCCTGGTGGCGGTTGAAGCCGTGCAAGTCAATGTGCCGCTGGATCGACCAGCGGCCGCGCCGCAGATCACGCAGAACGGTACGCGGCAATCCGCTGCGCAGAAAGGAGTCGGTGTCGCAGATGGCCAGCAGGTCTTCGATGTCAAGCGGGGAATGCAGGGATTCGTTGATCGCTGCGGCTTCGTCAAGTTCGCGCTGGCGCGGGCGTGGGTTGGGCTTGGGCAGTTCAAAGCTGATGCGGTTGGCCGGGCGTAGCGGCGTTGCCCCGTCGACCGCCGCCTTGAACGCCGCGAGATCGTCCGCCTCGTGTCGCTGGCTCATGATGCCAGAGGAAGCACCTTGGCGGGCGGGGGGTGAGTCGTTAATGCGATGCGCATGCTGATCAGCTGGCGAGACTGTCAAGATAGCGCTCGGCATCAAGCGCGGCCATGCAGCCGGTGCCGGCCGAGGTGCAGGCCTGGCGGTAGATGTGATCCTGCACGTCGCCGGCGGCAAATACTCCAGGGATCGAAGTTGCCGTCGCATTGCCCTGGCGTCCGCACTCAGTCACGAGGTAGCCCCCCTCCATTGCCAGTTGTCCGACAAAGAGATCGGTATTCGGCTTGTGGCCGATGGCGATGAAGACGCCCAACAACGGGACGTCTTCGGTCGCACCGGATTTGACGTTCCTGATGCGCATGCCGGTAGCACCGCTCTTGTCGCCCAGAACTTCATCGAGCGCCGAGTTCCACTTGATCGTGACCCTGCCGGCTTTTTCCTTTTCAAAGAGCTTGTCCTGAAGGATTTTTTCGCTGCGCAGCTTGTCGCGGCGATGAACGAGTGTGACGTGGCTGGCGATGTTGGCCAGATAGAGCGCTTCTTCAACTGCCGTATTACCGCCACCGATTACTGCCACCGGCTTGTTCTTGTAAAAGAAACCGTCACAGGTGGCGCAGGCGGAAACGCCGCGACCTGAAAATTCCTCTTCCGACGGTAGTCCGAGATACTGCGCTGAAGCGCCGGTACAAATGATCAGTGCATCGCAGGTGTAGCTTCCGGCATCACCGATCAGCGTGAACGGCTTCTCGGTCAGCTTGGCGGTATGGATGTGGTCAAAAATAATTTCAGTTTCAAAGCGTTTGGCATGCTCCTCGAAACGTTGCATCAGTTCCGGCCCCTGCACGCCCTGGGCGTCGGCCGGCCAGTTGTCCACATCGGTGGTGGTCATTAACTGCCCTCCCTGCGCCATCCCGGTGATCAGCACCGGTTTGAGGTTGGCGCGGGCGGCGTAAACTGCGGCCGTATAGCCGGCGGGACCGGAGCCAAGAATCAGTAGGCGGCAATGGCGTGTTGTTTGAGTCATTTTTCTTTCCTTCGCGGCAAAATGATAAGGAAATTATAACCGGCAATGGGCGACACCCTTGCTGCTCTGCCGAAGCGATGACGGATAAAAGGGATTTCACCAAAGCGCTGATTGAAAACGTCGATCTCTGCCTGCATGAAAAATGCATACCTCTTTCAACGCAGAGATCGCAGAGACGCAGAGATCGCAGAGACGATAGTTTTTCTTCCCTCTGCGCCCTTTGCGTCTCTGCGTTGAGAGCGTTTTGTTTTTCCAGACGCTGCCAATTTCAATGGGCATTCATGCAAGTGCTCTGCGATTAAACCCCGGTTTAAGCGCTCCATACCCGCAGCCGGCTATAATCCCTCATTTGCATAGCTTCTATTGAGATTAATGGCTTCGCGGCTCAAAACCACTGGCAGGATCGGCAGCACAGCAGACGCGCCCAGCCCGCTCCCCGAGAAGATCGCGGTCGTTCTCCAGGAATCGCGCTGGTTGGCGCTGGTCGCCCTGGCCGCATTTCTTGGTCTGGCGCTGTGGGGCTACCAGCGTGGTGATCCGGGCTGGTCGCATGCTGTGCAGGGGGCGTCCCTGCACAACCCGGCCGGTCGTGGCGGAGCCTGGCTGGCCGATCTGCTGCTTTATGTATTTGGTCTTTCGGCCTGGTGGTGGGTCGTTCTGCTGATGGCCATTGTCTGGTGGGGGTATCGCCGGCTCGATGGTTTGCGCACGGCGGATCGACGCCCCCTGTACATCGCACTGGTCGGTTTTCTGGTCCTGATTATTGCCAGCAGCGCTCTTGAAGCGCTGCGCTTTTACACGCTCAAGGCGCCGTTACCGCTGGCGCCCGGCGGCATGTTGGGCATCGAGGTCGGTCGGTTGTCGGTGCGCTATCTGGGCTATACCGGCGCAACCCTGACCCTGATTTCCGCCTTGGCGCTCGGTTGGAGCGTTTTTTCGGGAATATCGTGGATTTCTGCCGTTGAGTGTTTCGGCGCCTTGCTCGAAAGCGCGTATGTTGGCGGACGCGACCTGCTCGACCGCCTGCAGGATAGGCGCATCGGACGTGAAGTGGCGCGCGAGCGCGAAGCGGTGGTCGAAGTCGAGAAACGCCGGGTTGGAACCCATGAAGCGATTTTTATTGAAAAGCCTGAGCCGGCAGCACCGATACCGGCCAAGGTTGAAAAGCGGATCGAGCGCGAGCGCCAGGTGCCGCTTTTCCCCGAGGCAGTCATCGGTGGCCTGCTGCCGCCGTTGCACCTGCTCGAACCGGCCGCGCCGCAGACCGATCGCGTCAGCCCGGAAACATTGGAATACACCTCGCGCTTGATTGAACGCAAGCTCGCCGATTTTGGCGTTCTGGTTCGGGTGTTGGCAGCCTACCCGGGCCCGGTGATCACCCGTTACGAAATCGAACCGGCAGTCGGGGTGAAGGGCGCGCAGATTGTCAATCTGGCGAAGGACGTGGCGCGTGCGCTGTCGATGGTCTCGATTCGTGTGGTCGAGACGGTGCCCGGGAAATCCTGCATGGCGCTTGAGCTTCCGAATGCCAGGCGGCAGATCGTGCGGCTGTCGGAGATCATATCGAGCAGCGCTTATCACGACATGAGCTCGCCGCTGGCGATGACGCTTGGCAAGGATATCGGCGGTCATCCGGTGGTTGTCGATCTGGCCAAGATGCCACATCTGCTGGTCGCCGGGACAACCGGTTCGGGCAAGTCGGTCGGTATCAACGCGATGATTCTTTCCCTGCTCTACAAGTCCGAGCCGGACAAGGTGCGCCTGATCCTGGTTGATCCGAAAATGCTTGAACTGTCGATCTACGATGGCATTCCGCATCTGTTGACGCCGGTGGTAGTGGATATGAAGCATGCCGCCAACGCGCTTAACTGGTGCGTTGGCGAAATGGAAAAGCGCTACAAGCTGATGTCGGCAATGGGTGTGCGCAATATCGCCGGCCTCAACCACCGCATCAAGGACGCCGAGAAGGCCGGAAGGAAGCTGCACAATCCTTTTTCACTGACGCCGGATGCGCCCGAGCCGTTGCTCTCAATGCCCCACATCGTTGTCGTTATCGACGAGCTGGCCGATCTGATGATGGTCGCCGGCAAGAAGGTCGAGCAACTGATTGCACGTCTGGCGCAGAAAGCGCGGGCGGCGGGAATTCACCTCATTTTGGCAACGCAGCGGCCGTCGGTCGATGTGATTACCGGCCTGATCAAGGCCAACATCCCGACCCGCATGTCCTTCCAGGTCTCGTCGAAGATCGATTCGCGCACCATCCTCGACCAGATGGGCGCTGAGGCACTGCTCGGCCAGGGTGACATGCTCTATCTGGCGCCGGGAACCGGTTATCCGACACGCGTGCATGGCGCGTTTGTTGCCGACGAGGAAGTGCATCACGTGGTCGATTACCTCAAGCGTGCCGGCGCCCCCGACTATGTCGAGGGGGTATTGACCGGCGCCGGGCTCGACGATGATGACGAGAGCGACGGTGCTGACGGAGGGGGGCAGGCCGCTGGCGAGGGCGAGTCGGACTCGCTCTACGATCAGGCTGTGCAGATCGTTCTGAAGAACCGCCGCGCGTCGATCTCGCTGGTTCAGCGCCATCTGCGCATCGGCTACAACCGCTCGGCGCGACTGATCGAAGCCATGGAGAAAGCCGGGCTAGTATCAGCCATGGATGGGCGCGGCGGTCGCGAGGTCATCGCGCGCCAGGAAGAGAATTGATGAGAAGTTTTGTTTGCGCGCTGCTCTGTCTGGCCGCTGCTCAAGTTGCCCATGCCGGCGCCATCGACAAGCTGCACCGTTTTCTCGAAACGACGAAAACCTTGCGTGCTGATTTCGCGCAGATCGTTGTCGCCAAAAACGGGAAAAAGCCGCAGCAGTCGCTCGGGGTGATGATGATCTCGCGGCCTGGAAAGTTCCGCTGGCAGATTGATAAACCGTACAGCCAACTACTGGTTGGCGATGGCGAAAGAGTCTGGATCTATGACGCGGATCTGCGTCAGGTGACGGTCAAGAAGTTCGATGCCGCGTTGGGCAGCACGCCGGCGGCACTGCTGGTTGGCGGCAATACACTCGATAAAAATTTTATCTTGCGCGAAGTCGGCGAGAGGGAAGGGCTGGAGTGGCTCGAAGCGATTCCAAAATCGCCGGACAGCGGTTTCGAAAAATTGCAGATGGGATTTTCCGGAAGTGACCTGAAGGCCATGGAACTGTTCGACAACTTCGGCCAGACGACCTCGTTGTTCTTCTCGCATCTCGAACGCAATTCGCAGATTGCTCCCGCACTTTTTCGTTTTGTGCCGGCTGCTGGCGTCGATGTCATCGGTGAGTGACCTTTTTACCCAAGCGCATGCGGCGCCGCTCGCCGAAGCGTTAAGGCCAGCGACGCTCGACGAGGTGATCGGCCAGCAGCACTTGCTCGGCCCGGGCAAGCCGCTGCGCCTGGCGTTCGAAGCCCGCAAGCTGCACTCGCTGATTCTCTGGGGGCCGCCCGGTGTCGGCAAGACGACGCTGGCGCGCCTGATGGCCGATGCCTTCGACGCCGAGTTCATGGCGCTGTCGGCGGTGTTTTCCGGGGTCAAGGATATCCGCGAGGCCGTCGCGCGCGCCGAGGCGACAAGGGCGCAGCATGGTCGGCCGACCATTCTCTTCGTCGACGAAGTTCATCGTTTCAACAAATATATAAAAGTTGTTGTAAATCAACGACTTAAAAATATATTTTGTGCCTTTTTTGTGCCTTGGCACAACTTTCAGGCTCGTAGCAGCATGATTTTAGGGCAGGTTCAACATGGCTGACTTGTTCGAAAAATCGCCTGTTGCGCCCTTGGCTGAAGCCCTGAGACCCAAGGTTTTGGACGAAGTGATTGGGCAGTCGCACCTGCTTGGGGAAGGTAAGCCCCTGAAGCTTGCCTTCCAGTCCGGCAAACCGCACTCAATGATTTTCTGGGGACCACCTGGGGTCGGAAAAACCACTTTGGCAAGACTGACCGCCAAAGCTTTTGCCTGTGAGTTCATTGCATTATCGGCCGTGTTCTCTGGGGTAAAAGACATCCGTGCAGCGATGGAACAGGCCGAGCAAAACCTTGCCCAAGGTAAGCACACCATCTTGTTCGTGGATGAGATTCACCGATTTAATAAGTCACAACAAGATGCGCTACTGCCTTATGCAGAGTCTGGGCTTGTAACCTTCATCGGTGCGACAACAGAAAATCCTTCGTTTGAAGTCAATTCTGCTTTGTTGTCCCGATCTCAAGTCTATGTTCTGAAGTCTCTGACGGACGATGAGTTGAAGGAACTGTTCGTCAGGGCAAGAGAAACGGTACTGGGTCATCTGACCTTTGACGAGCTGTCCATTGAAACACTTGTCGGTTATGCGGATGGTGATGCCCGTAGATTCCTGAACCTGCTGGAACAGTGCAGTACAGCAGCCGGGGCTGCTGGGGTTACGAACATTGATGCGGACTTCATCAAGAATGCTCTGTCATTGAACTCGCGGAGGTTTGACAAGGGCGGGGACAACTTCTATGACCAGATTTCCGCCCTGCACAAATCAGTCAGGGGTTCAAATCCTGACGCTGCCCTTTATTGGCTGTCCAGAATGCTGGATGGCGGGGCAGACCCAAGATACCTGGCTCGTCGCATTGTTCGCATGGCTTGGGAAGACATTGGGTTAGCTGATCCAAGAGCAATGCAGATCGCCAACGATGCAGCCCTGACTTATGAACGCCTGGGTAGTCCAGAAGGTGAGCTGGCACTTGGACAGGCGGTGATTTATCTGGCGATTGCAGCTAAGAGCAATGCAGGCTACATGGCCTATAACAAGGCTCGTGCCTTCGTGAAGCAGGACAAGAGCCGTGAAGTTCCCGTTCATCTCAGGAATGCTCCTACCAAACTGATGAAGGAACTAGGCTATGGGCATGCATACAGATACGCCCATGACGAACCTAATGCTTATGCTGCGGGTGAAACCTATTTTCCTGATGGGGTGGCTGAACCGAGTTGGTATCAACCAGTTCCTAGAGGATTGGAAACCAAGATTGGTGAGAAGTTGAACCAGCTGAAAAAGTGGGATGAAGAAGCTGGTAAGAAGTAGTAAGCTGTAGGAAAAATTCCAAAGGGATAGAATAAGTGAAAAAAACCGAACGTTTGGTGTTCTTCTACGATCTCGCCATTGTTGCAGAGTCTCGGACCTTCAAAGCCCCGAAACCAATCTCAGTCAGAAAAGCTTTTGAATTGATGGAGCTTGTCCCTATTGAACAGCGCATCAAAGAGATGTCAAAGGGGCGAGAACAACTCTATGTGTCTGACTGGAAGCGTGATGGTGACATCATCAGCATCTTGGTAAATAAATCAGACAAAGGAATGTCTGATCCAGTTTTTACCATTCCAAAAGAAAAGAAGAGGCGTACAGCAGAAAAACAAGAAAAGGAAGGGCAAGACTTTTCTGTTCATATTGTTGTGCAGCTTTCTCAAAACGAACTAGACCCAGCATTGGTGCTGATTGAATATTGCACTGGACTTGGCATGTTCGTGGTTCAGCGATTGTTCAATCAGATTCTTCATGATGCAAAGGGACTTTCCCCACAAGATTTTGAACAGAATCATCCAGATGGTTCAGTCGATGATGCAGGTAAGCCTAAGAAATACAATGTGGTCTTCAAATGCCAGTTTGATGGACACATTTCTGATGATTTGAAGTATGACTTGGATAACGGAAAAATCCAGTCAATTGAACTCATCACGGAAAAGGAGAAGTACACAAATATTGATGAGGATGGCTATATTCAGGAGAAGTGCAAAACTCTTGTTTTGACTCTGAAGGATGAAGATAAGCCGGTTAAAGATAAATTTAATCGGATGAAGAAAGTCTTCACTAATAAAAAAGATGACTATAGTCGTGCCCGCATCAAGTTCAAGACGCCTACTGGTGTTGATAGAACTGTGGAGATGGACACAGATGATGCTTCTGCACAGGGCTATGTCAAGAAAGAGAAGTTGGATGATTTTGATTTTGACTTAAAATCATCCTATGACAAGTTTTGCGATGCCATTCTTGGGAAGATGAAAGAACTGCTAGTGCCGGAGGCATAATGTTCAGACATTTACTTAGACCACTTTCCTATCTATCCATAGAGCACAAGCAGAAATGGATAGTGGATTGGGTGTACCCTCTGGTTTTGGCTGCTCTATCAACTGGACTTTTGTTTTATCTGAAGAAATTCGGAACAGTCACACTCTATGCTGATGGTGCTTTGATTGCCAAAATTCTTGGTTTCGTTCAAGGCTTGCCTGGTTTTTACATTGCAGCACTAGCTGCGATTGCTACCTTCAACAAGATGGACATTGATAAGACAATGCCCAAGCCAGCACCGAAACTGGACATTGTGGTCCAAGGTCAAATTGTACCGATTGAGCTAACAAGAAGACGTTTTCTGTGTTCAATGTTTGCTTTCTTGACTGCTGAGAGCCTAATTCTCATTGTTCTTGCTATTTTTGGACAGGCTATCTATCTGCCAACCAAAGCAATCATTCCAGAGAATTACCATACGCTGGTGTCTGCATCCTACATGTTGATTTTCTTGTTTGTATTCTGGCAGATGCTTATAACGAGCTTTTGGGGACTGTTCTATCTTGGGGATAGGCTTCACCAGCCTGATCAGTGAAGGTGGAGTTTTTCAGGATAGACGGTTCGTTTCTTGACATTAGTATTCTATTTCTTATGGTTATTTGTAATAACTACATGAGATATAGATGGCTTACAAGAAACAATATCAAAAAAAAGAAATTGCAAAAACTGAAGAGCGAGACTATCAGCAAGAACTTACAAATAAGTTCATTGCTCGTATAGAAGAAGCCATTTCCTGTGAAGAAAACGGCTTGAAGTGGGAAAAACCATTCTTTAGCTGTAACGAGTGGCCTAGAAATGCCCTGACTGGTGAAAAGTATCACGGGGGAAATGTGGCAACACTGATCACCGAAGAATTCAGTGATCCCCGTTGGATGACCTTTGTTCAAATGCAAGAAATCTCTCGCTCTATGAATGCTCCGTTGCATATCAAGAAAGGTTCAAAAGCGAGCTACATCATGAAGGTTGTGCCTGCTTATCAAAAAGATAGTGATGGCAATGTAATGAAAAATGAACAAGGTAAGGCATTTCCTATCCTTGATGAGAAGGGAAATCCAAAGATAGGATTCAAGTGGTATCCCGTCTTCAATGCCAGTCAGATTGAAGGCATGCCCCCTTACATTCAAGTCGGTAAAGAAGTAAAACCGGCTGAAGAAATCGAGTTGCTTTCCAAGGCGTTGCAGGAGAGAACCGATCTCAAAGTCGAACACTCTGGGATGTCTCGTGCCTACTATTCTTCATCCAAGCACTTGGTTCATATGCCCGATCCCAGTCTGTTCAAAAGTAGTGAAGCCTATGCCGATACCTTGCTTCATGAATTTGGGCATAGCACAGGGCCTGCGCTCGGCAGAAAGATGGGAAATGGCTTTGGGACTACCGAATATGCCAAAGAAGAGCTAATCGCTGAGCTCACTTCATCGTTCATGGCTGTTGAGCTTGGCATTGCCCACAATCCTTCTGGTCATGAAAACCATGCGGCTTACTTGAGATCGTGGCTTGCTGCCCTACAAGACGATAAAACCTTGATTACCAAGGCGGCGAATCAGGCATCCAAGGCAACTGAATACCAGATGGAACATCTGGAAGCCTACAAGTTGAACCTTGAACAGAAGAACGAACAGGCTCAAGCAATGGCGGATCGTGCGATTGCCAATGCCCAAAAAAGCACAGCTATCAGTATCTAGGTCAGGTGCTGACCTCAGTGGTGTGACAAATAGTCCCTAGCATGTTTCCGCAATGAGACAATCAGCAAGCAATGGCAATCAAAATTCTCATCTTCAATCGCGGTGTAGCTGCGGCACTCGGTTCAGCCTTTTTGTTTGGTGCTAGTGCTCCTATCGCCAAATGGCTGCTTCAAGATGTTAGCCCTTGGATGCTCGCCGGACTGTTTTATCTCGGCTCAGGGATAGGATTGAGCATCTATCGCATCGTCACCCATGCCCGAACAGTTTTGCTTAAGAGCGAAGAGATTGGCTGGCTGGCAGGTGCTATTCTGACTGGCGGAGTTGCCGGGCCGGTACTGCTCATGTTCGGCTTAACTGGTATGCCGGCTTCCGGTGCTGCACTTTTGCTAAATGCCGAGGGCGTGCTGACAGCGGTAATTGCCTGGGCAGTCTTCAAGGAGAATTTTGACCGACGTATCGGGTTAGGGATGTTGGCCATAGCTAGTGGAGCATTGATTCTAAGTTGGCCCGGTGAGGCTAGGTTTACCGGGGCTTTTCCTGCCATGGCGATAATAGGTGCCTGTCTTTGTTGGGCTATCGACAACAACCTGACTCGAAAGGTGGCACTGGCTGATGCGACCTGGATTGCGGCGGTAAAAGGGACCGTTGCAGGCAGTGCAAATCTTGTGCTGGCATGGGTAATGGGTTCTGGGTTGCCAAGTTTCTGGACAGTTCAATCAGCGATGGTTGTAGGTCTGTTGGCCTATGGAGTGAGCCTTGTGCTGTTCGTAGTCGGCATGCGACACCTAGGTACGGCCCGTACCGGGGCTTATTTCTCTGTAGCACCTTTCTTCGGGGCCATGCTGGCTCTTTTGAGCGGAGAGCCCGTTACTGTTCCAATTATTGTTGCTGGCGTGCTAATGGCATTTGGTATTTGGTTGCACCTGACAGAACGACATGAGCATGAGCATGCCCACGAAGCGATGGAGCACAGCCACGAGCATACCCACGACGAACACCATCAGCACTCACATGGTTTCTCAGTTGAGCTGGGTAAAAAACATGTTCATTTACACCGGCACGAGCCAATGGTACACATCCATGCCCATTTTCCCGATGCTCATCACCGTGGGCATAGCCACTAACGACTAGATACTTTTTCCGTTGGTCGTGAAATGCACTACGGGGTATTTCTCAACGGACTAGTGCCTTTCCCTGTGTCTTGTCAGTGGCTAAAGTCGGTTGCTTAACTATTGCTGGGTAGAGATTTTCGGTCTTCAACTCAGCCAGCCATTCCGGTCCAAACTGGTTACGAACCTGTTGTAACAAAGCAGACTGCTGACTATCCACCCCCTTATAGCTACCAGTGGTCCAGGCGATATTCAGCTTTTCCTTCCAAGCCTTGCCGCTCTTCTCGCTGTAAGCCTTCAATGCTTCTCGCTGATCGTTGGTCAAGGTTGCCATGCTGGCAAGAGAAATCTGCTTGGGTTGGTAGTCCTTGGCGGTGATCCTGCCCAATTCGTCGTAGCGAAGATATTTGTGGCTTCCTACTGGGAATTTGCTCTGTAAGGTTTCTTCGCGGTTGGCAAACTCATCCTTCCCTTGCAATAGCTTGGTGCTGTGGATGACACGGATGAAAACCTTGTCGTCGTTCTCGCCCGCCGACTGGGCAACGAAGAATTTTCCGCTGTGGAGGATTTCTCCCACGGCAAAGCCTTTGGTGGGGGCTTTGTAGATGAAAGCCACGGCTTTGTTGTCGTGGGTCTGGTTGAAGGACAAGACCGATTCCATGGTTTCTCGCTCGCTGGCAATTTCCTTGGCAATGCTTCTGGCACTATTGATCTTGTAGTTGAAGCTTTTGATCTGTTCGTCGGTCGCCAGATTTTCAAGAGGGACTTCATAGACGGCTCGCTTGATGTCGGTTTGTTCAATTCGTTTAGCAAAGGCATGCTTCTCATCTTTGCTATGAAATTGCCAATACACATCGTAGCTGTTTGGAAGATCAACAAGGTATCGTTGATTTTCAGGATCAGCCACTACATTGACGCCATCTTGTTCGCCTGTCTGTATTTTTATTGATTTTGTGCTCATGATTTTCACCTTTGGTTGTGATGTACAAATAACAGCCAAAAATGAAAAGTCAAACAAAATTAGAAGAGTGGTAACTATAGCTATTGAAATTTGTTTTGTTTTTTGTATGTTGATTGAAAAAGGAAATCACATGCAAGAAGATGTTGAGGGAGAAAGTTTCAGGAACAAGATACTTGCTATGCTTCCTGAAGAAAGAAAGCTTGACTTCATGAAGGTCATCAATGATGCAGGTTTAAGGTCAGATGATGAAGTCTTTGCTCTTCTTTATGTTATGGGATACATCAAGACACTTTATGAAGATATGCCCGATGCTGTAGAGCAAATGAATCATGTAGTCTGGCAAATGTCCGAATCGCTTGAAACAGCGATACAGGCAAACTTGAAGAAGAATATTGATTCAATGAAAATTGAAATGCACGCGCACAGTAGCCATGTCGCAAGGGATATTCAGAACATAAGTCATCATTTCGCCCAACTGCTACAGGCACACGATGAAAAAATTCAAAGCTACGCCAGTTTGCTTGATGCAGAAAACGAGAAGCTACGTGAGAAGAGTCGCCACTTGTTTATCAGTGCCATGCGATCTAAGCTTCCCGATCTGATTGAGCCCTACCTTCAGCAGATGGTGGATGCTCCCTATACCTTGAAAAGAATTGCTCGTGATTTTTTGGTCTGGTCATCCAGCATGACGGTTGTGCTGGTCGGCTATGAGCTGATTAAACGATGGCACTGATGCACATTTCCTAGTCTTCCTGATACATGGCGAAAGGGACTGGTTCTGTGATTCCCAAACGATCTGCTTCCGTCTGGCTGGCAAATTCTCTTTCAAGGTCTTCCTGGTAGCCATCGTAAATATGGTCAATCTGATCATCAATCATGCCCTGGTTAGGGGATACGACTCGCTGGGGTGGCTGGTAGCTGTCCTGGCTCGAATCCCAATAGCGATCCATATCAGGTAGTAAGGGTCTGCTGGGCAAGGCATCAATCCAAGCCGCTGGTTTGCTTTCGGCTCTCGTTTTGTAGGGCAAGATCGGTGCGGTCAGAATGTAGGCGGGATTCTGCTTGGCAAACAGCGCCAGATAGGTAATTGTCCTTGTGGCTTCGTTGGCTCCCAACAAGTTGAACTCGTTGGCTCCCATGACTTTTTCCTGGTGGTGCTGCTCGTCAATGGATGTGGATTTCCCACCATCACTGTGGCTGACACTGCGATGCAACTTGGCAATGGTCTTCTCGCCCAATAACTCAGAAAACTTGTTGGCACTGAAACCGTCCTGGATACCCAGCACATACAGCGATCCCGTGTTGGAAGTCATGAAATCCACGAATTCCTGCCCGTAGATTTTCACCAGTTGTGCCAAGTCCTGCATGGCAAGACTGAGACTGACCCCCCTTGAGCGATACAAGGACAAAGCCGGTGCCGTGAAGGGTTCGATGTTACCGTAGGACTGAAACTCATCGATCAGGATGTGGAATCGGCGGCTTCGGCTGTCGGCCAAATCGCCCAAAATCACGCTGTTGGCGAAGTAGAGTATTCCCTTGATCAGTCCTTCGGTCAGGCTGGGGAAACTCTCGGAAGGCTTCAAGATAAGCACTTTACGCTTGGGGTTCTCGTGCTTGATCCATGAGCGAATGGAAAATTTTTTGCGAGCTTCTGCTTGATCCCATTCATCAGCATACTGAACCACGGTGGCACACAAGCTTTTCCAGTCATCCATAAAGCCTGACTTCATCAGAAAGCCTTTTTCGTTGCCGGTCAGACACTGAAAAATTCGCACTTTCTGTTCGTCAATCGGTTGCTTGATGAAACGGGAAAAATCCTTCCACTGCCAGTCAGGCTGTGTCTGGTTGAGAAAACGGCAAACCCCTTTGAAATGAACCGCCTTCTTCATCTTGGCAGTTTCGTTCTCGGTGTTCATGGGGTCATAACCCATCTGGACACTGATGAAATTCAGATACGCTGGCGATTTCAAGGCTTGAGAGCTTGCCTGATGGATGGCAACCTTGCTGTCGTAGCAGTCATAAATTCTGCCCAATTGGATGATGTCCGCTGTGTGGGTTCCCAAGTTGAACATCACACTGGTCAAGGTCTCACGGGCGGAATTCAAGACCTGTTTGGCTTCAGGATAGTGTTCGCCTACGATCCCTGATAGTTCTTCTCCCGATTTTCCGAGTAGATAAGCCAGCATGCCGTAGTTCCAAACCTTTGGTGCCAACACCTGCAAGACTTTGGTCGCCCCGGTACAAACGGAAATAGCGGCAAGCGGCCAAATTGAATCCTTGTCATCCAGCGGAATTTTTCCTTTCCAGAAGGCGTGGGCCACCAACGGATTTCGTAAGTCGGTCGCAATATCCCAGCACACACCGCCATGTTCATGGGGAGCGATCTTGACGATGTGGCTACTGTGGAAATATTTGCAGTAGTCGGATTTAGGGGTGTCGGCGATCAAGAGCTTCACGCGGTCGCCGTTACGAATGTGCTGATAGACCTGAGCCACTTCCAGAAAGTAGATGAGCTGAGTCTTCCCGCGTCCTGTCCCACCAATATAAAGCGTATGCGAACGGCGAAGGGCTTCAGGCTTCTCAATGAATCGTCCAGACTTCAGATGCTGGGGAGTGAAGTGCAGCGGATTGGTGGGGTCAAAACCTGAGTCGGCTGCCATCACCAAACGGGAACCATGGCCATGTCGGCACAGAAAATTGAACTCTCGCTTCAGTGACTGGTAGGCGATTTTCCCTTCTAACAGTTCCTTTCCCTTCACATGGCGAACACCGCCCACGGGTTTCAAGGATTTCCAGAAGACCCAGCCGCCACAAGCGATGCCACCGATGAGAGCGATCAGCCAGCGATAAGCAAGGTAGTCCCCCATGCCGCTCTGGTTCAATCGAAATAGATAAGCTCGGTAGTAGTGAAACATATCCCCCTGAAACAGTTTTGAGATCAACCCGGCCAGTACCTGCCAGAAAGCCTGCACATGAAAAATCGGTGGTCGCTCGCTCGGTGGAACAGGAAACAAAGGGTAATTCGCCCAAGACAACAACAAAATCAGGCTGACGGCGATCACCGTGGTTAGCACACCCAACATGAGGGCTGATCCGACATGCACGGTCGGGATGGTGGTGTCCAAGGGCGTCTGATCGCCAGGCAACATCCACTTGGGTTTGGGTTCCTTTCTGATGTTCACGAGCCGAAACCTCAGAAAATGAACTCAAGGTAGAGGTATGCCCCACAGAACAGAACATAGACGGCAGCAGGAATAAAAAATTTCAGCTTGTAGCAGTTTTCTTTCCACAAGTGACTTCTTGGTTTGATGGTTGATTGATCGTTGTATTGATAGTCCCCCATGATCTCGGTTGGGATGAAAATAGATTCTTCATCTGTGGAATTTTCTTGTTTGTAGTTCATGTTGTTCTCTTCTTGTTTTTGTACAAGCTACAAAAATAATCAGGGAAATCAAGATGACTAACAAGGTTTGTCAGAAAAATGATTCGATGCTTTACCAACTTCCCCAGGTTCCCATGTTTTTTTGGAAATTTGTACAAGGGGATGGGCGGCTATCTATACCCCCTATTTTCTTCTTGTTGAAAAAATGATGGGGTCTCTGGGGAAATCCTTGCAATAGTCAGTCAATGTTGATTTTTCCCCTCCCCAGGCACTTGGGGAAGCCTTGGAAAAATTGTAGTAAAACTTGATTAATTGCTTCGGATTGGTTTATGGGAGACGCTTGATCACATCAAGTTGAACAAAAGTTCTCCAAGGCATTGGGAATTCACCCCCGATCAATGCTCATTTTTTCCCAGAACTTCCCCAAGGCAATGAGAAAGAAATTTTTAGACTCCATCGGGTTTAGTCGTCGATTCCCTTGAATCCGTCGCAACTCGTGAATTCAATGGGGTCCTGACTTGCCCAAGTTACCGTGAAGAAGATGGGGCAGTAGCACTGAAGAATGTCACTGTTGGCTTCCTGAATTCGTCGGATTCGTCCCGCTCGCCAAATTGCATTGGTACAGGTTCGGCAAACAATGTCGCTGGAAAGGGAATAAGCTTCGTTGGCTTGAGTGAGTTTTTTGAGTGTTGGACTGATGATCATGCGGTTCTCCTTCTTGTTATCTGTGCATGGTTTGGTGTTTCTGACTTCGTGCCTTCTGCTCACGTAACTTCTGCAAGCGGGCTAGTTGCTGGGCATCGTTGCTCTGCACGATGCGGGCTTTGATGGCTTTGGGTATGGGCTGCGGCTGGGTTTTTGCACGACGAACCTGTTCAACCCGCGCCATCTTCAAGGCTTCATAGGTGTTTCGGGCGGCGCCATCCAGAATTTCATAGTCATGGCTGGTTTTCTTGAACTGACTGCTGGCCATCGCTTCCACAATGCGGATAAAACGATCCAGTGGGTGCGGGTCGTTGCCAGTGGTGCCCTTCCAGTGCTGATCCAGAAAGCTTCGGGTCTCGGTAAAGGACTGCAAGGTTTCGCTGGGAAGGTTCAGATTTTTTTCCTGAGCGATCCATTGAGCTACCTTTTTCATGGATGCCGTGGGGGCTTTGCCGTCCAGCTTGGTTTCCAGTGTGCTAACCATGTCCTCGCTCAGATACATCTTCAATTCGTGGCGATGACGAGAACAGGCGACATAGGCATGATGCAAACTATTGGTGGTGCTGGACACAAAATAAAAGGACTGATTTTTGGTTTGTCCCTGACTTTTATGCACTGTTACGGCATAGGCATGTCGTAGGGCATGGGGCTTGCCGAGATCCAGCACGATTTCCCTGCCGTCATCCATCCTGAGCTGGATCGCCTTCGGTTTGCCGGTTAGCTTGCTGGTAAAAATCTTGCGAACTTCCCCCGTGTCGCTGTTGTTGAGTTGCTGGGTGGTGGCATCGTCGGATTTCTGGTTTTTCGTGAAGACAATGCGATCCCCAGTGGAGAAAGCACGTTCCTGCTTGTCGTTGCACTGAACCATGACGTCTTGCTCTGGCAACTTTCCTGACTGCTTGAGCTGATTTCGGACGGCTAGATTGAGTCGTTCGATATCGTCATGCGTGGCGGCCAGAATAATTTTGTCCTGGGCTGAACTGCTAGCAGATAGGTAGTCATTGACGATCTGGGTCAGTCGTTGCTCATCGGAAGGGGTGATGATGACCTTGCCGATCTCGTATAGAGTACGGATGCCCTGATGTGATCGCCCACTGGCGAAATCTTCCACCATGTCGCGCTGCCACTGATCCACCTGACGGTTGATTTCACGAACCGGGGTGGTGATGAACTCCTGGTTAAGCTGAGAAAAATTTCCGCCAAACCCCACGCTTTGGAGCTGTTCCTTCTCGCCCACCAAAACCAGCTTGCCGCCTGCATTATTGATATGCTGGATCACACGGTAGAAGCTGTTGGTGTCCGCCATACCCGCTTCGTCCCAGAACAGAACGGACTGGCGATCCAGCTTTAACTTGCCTTCGTCCAGCAGGCGAAGCAATTTGGTGGTGTTGTGGAAGTCCTGCGATCCCATGCCTGTGGATTCGGCCAAACCCTTGCTGGCGGTGGAACTGGTGGATGTGCCGAAGACCTTGAAACCGTTGGCAACATAGAATTCACGGGCCGCTTTCAGCAAAGTGGATTTACCGGCACCGGCTCTGCCAGCTACATTGCAGACGGCTCCTGGTTCGCTCAGAATCATTTGCACCGCTTCTCGTTGCCCCTTGGCAAATTTGAAACGGCGATCAGGGCCGGATTGACGGGCTTCGTAGTCCAGAATGAAACGATCCACCAGAGCACGCTCAAAGCTGAAACCCGTTTCCTGCTCGCGGGCTTTCAGGCTGTCAGAGATATAGCGATCCTTGGCGATTGTGGAACGGTGCAAAAAACGGGCTTCTCGCATGAACCGAAGTTGCATGGCCTGACGGTGATTGGGGTCGGTGATCGTGTCGTCCAATAGCGGTTTGAAGTAGTCCATCTGCTCCTTGCTCATGGCCAGCACACAATCTCGTTCAAAGATCGTGGTGGCTTCACGTTCTGCTTGCTCGCCCGACATGAAAGGCAAGAGCTGCTTCTGAAGATGGGCCAAATATTGGTTTTCGGTCATGGCCACATCCTTGTGGTGGCGAAGAAAAGTGTCTTCCATGACGCTTGCCGTGGGTGCTTGGTGCTGATTTTTCGGCTGTCGCTGGTGGCGGGCAAGCTCCTGCTTGAACTGGGTTGGGGTCCAGCCCATACGATGAAATTCCTGTTTCCACTGGTGCATCAACTGCGCGGGCGATTTGTCGGTTTTCTCATCGCGGGACGTCAGACGGGCCAACTCTTCCGCCTTGTAGCCAGTCTTGCCTGACTGTCTCAAAGCCTGCTGCATCTCTTTTTCGCGGGTGGCTCGCCAGTCACGAACCTGGGCAGGGATCAGCGATTCGGGCAGATCAAAGGACACGGTTTTTCGCTCGTGATTCTGAATGAACTCGTTGGCAAGGTCCTCATCGTGTTTGACGGCTTCAAACACGAAACCGAATTCCTTCTCCAGTCCGGCCTTCATGTGTCGCATAAACAAGGTATCCAGTGCCGAAGCATTGGCGCCGATCTCGTCGGTGCATAGGCTGTACAGATTGCCGTCATAGCCACGGGCCACATTGAGCAGATCAAGGTGAAAATGCAGAAATGGACTTTCTGAGCGTGAGTCCACATGAAAATAGGGCACGGCCAAAATCTCGGCGGCACACTGGTAATCAGTGCCGTCCTGACCTTTGCGGATGCGGGCCAGATTGAGCATTTCAGGCATCACCACATCCCTGAAAACCTGATTGCATAGCTGGCTAAAGCGAAGTTCTAGTGTTTTGTCTTCGCTGGCGAGCAAAGCAACGGCGGTGGAAAGTCGTTCGCCGAAGCAGAAAATGAACTCTGTCCCCAAACGATTTTTTTGCTCGCCCTTGGCCGGATAGCGGTAACTCCCGTCAGCATGGATCGGGGTCGCCGTTTTCCTGAACTGCACCATTTTTCCCCTTGGGGTGTCCTGTGCCTGGTGGAACAGGGGGGAAGACGAAACTACGGGACACCAGCCGTTGGACAAGTCTTTCCAGAGCTCAGGGCTGAGAAATTTTCCATCCAATCCAAGGCTCTGGGCCAGCTCGCCCAAGAGCTTTGGGTTATACGGATTGCTCGCCAGAAATTCCGCAAAGCGGGGATCGTTCAGATCACGAGTTTCAAGCTCAGGAAACTGCTCGGCTATGGTGGCAAGCAATGCCGTGCTGTTGTAGTTCAGTTGCTTCTCGTGATACTCCAGATTGGTCATGGCAGCATAGTTGCGAAGCATCATGACGATTGCCCCATGCTGATGCTCTGGACAATGAAATACAAGTCTTCGATCACTGAACTAAGCTGGGAAATCTCATTTCTTACAGAGACCAACTCATCCTTTAGTTCGTCAAAGGAATCGGTCAGGTTTCGGTTCTTCTCGTATTTACGAAGCACGATTCGCCAAGCTTCGCTCTTGTTCTTGATCTGGTGTTCCTGCATCACCAGTTGAAGAAGCTTTGCATCTTCAGGAAAAACCTTGATGCCATCCATTCGTAAGTGTTCTTGCATTTGTTGTCCTTTTTGAAATCAAGGTAACAAATGAAATTGGGAAGTCAAGGTTTAACCAAACAAAACAATCAGATTCTTGAAGAACTCCGTGTTTTCTATTGGAAATGAACCTATCGCATCCAGATACATTTTAATGTGATAGGTGCTTATGAACTGCAAAACGGCAAAAAGCAGAGAATGCGACAAGAAAAAGACAGGGATGTACAACGCGCAACAAGGAAAGACAAGTAAATACAAACCAGAAAACATCAATCCAACAAAAATAAAACAATTGAAAACGAAAAAATACAACGGATGTACAAAAACAAGACAAGGGCACTTGATTTTGTGACAAAAATTTCTTACTTCAATTCATGACGCAAGAACATTAGGGGGTGTCATGAATATACAAGAGCGATTAAGCCAAGCTATCGTGCAGGCTGAACATGAAGCGGTTGCCACAACAAACAAGACACGACTGATTGATGTCTTCAGGGAAAACTACGATGACTGGAATGGTCGTCTGTTTCCTGCCTGGAAGAAGGTCGGCAAAGTGTGCCATCAGGAATTGAGCTTGCTGCTCAATCAAGTGGGGTTCGGCACAGTCAATCCAGCAATGGTCAGTCGCTACATGAAACTGGTCAGGGATGAGCGAAGGAAGGTGGATCAGTCAGTGACCGCCACACAGCGAAAAGCGGCGATCAGAACTTCCCCCACCAACCCAGCAGCGGTTGTCACGGAAAAGGTGATAGCTTCCGACTGGTCAGAGCCAAATTGGTTGGGTCATGAACCAGATTGGCGAAGTCTATGCAGTCCTGGAGCAATCCGCCCTATGGCGGCTGAAGACTGGGACAGACACTGGGAAAATGTCTGGCGATGGCTCTATCGTCTGGCTGACAATCACGATCTGAATGCTTTCGACCGCACAAACTATACGGGCTTCAAGAAAATCAGCGCCAGTATCGGTGATCTCTGGTTGGACTTGAGCAAGGTTCGTCGGTTGATGAGCATGGCCGGAATGTCGGTTGATCCCAAGGGTGTTGATAGTCAATCGGCTTGATGTCCATGAACGAAATTTTCAACTCTCGCTGATTTCCTGCAACTTCCAAAGGAGTGCCTTCACAAGTCGGGGTGCCCCCTTGTATCCATCGTACCCCTCGTGTTCAATGACAGATTTCATGGCTTCAAGAAGCATGTAAGCAGGACCATCACCGTCAAAAAGATGCGATTCAATTTTCTTCACGTCAATGGTGACTAATCGCCCACCATCTTCCATCGCCAGACAGATTGCATCCAAAGCATCGGTCCAATACCGCTGTTCTCCCCACCAGATCGTTCTTTCTTCGGAACTAGCAGTATTGCTATGGTTAATGCTTATCGGGGGGAGTGGGAAAGACGGATTTTCAGGAGATATGACAGAAGCTATACCTTCCCATTGAAGGTTATCTTGATCTGCAATCCATATTGGCAAAGTCTGTAGATCTTCAGAATTGCCTTTCATGTTCTCCCACCAAAGTGTGGGTATCCAGTCGCCTTGCTCTAGGAAGCCTACGAGTTCAGCGAGCCAGCCTGCATAAGCCCAATCCCTCTCCTTCCCTTGGTTTGCGATCTCAGGAAAGCGCTCAATAAATTTTTGGGCAAGTGTTCGGGCATCGTCGTTGGCGGTATCCATCCAGCCGAAGTAGTCTCCAGCGCCTGTGATGGCGACATTGCTCCCAGTCAGTTGGCTTTGCGGTATGACAGCCCCGTTTCGTTCTGAGAAATAGCGTTTTGGGGCTATCGCCAGCCTGAACCCAAGGGGATTCAGATATGGCATCCCCCGCAGTCCCTGGTAGCCAAGGCGGTGTAGTTCAGCAAGCATTCGTATGGCTCGTTGTGCTCGCCGAATCCAGTCAATTTTTGATTTCATGGCGCTTCCGTTCTTGCTTTGAGTGTGGTCTGTCAAGCACTTTAACCCATGGCAACTGACAGGTCAGCCAGCCTTAGATCATTGGTTCAAGAAAAGTCCTTCCACCGCTTCGCTGACACTGGGGATAAACCTGTTCATGATGAACTGGTCACCCCTGTCCTGTGCAAGATAGTCACTATCAGCAGGGAAGTAGGAGCCGTCAGCCTGCTTGCGTTCTGCTCTGGGGGTAAAAACTTCTCGTAGGGTATTGTTTTTGAGTAAGTCAAAGATTCTAGGGCTCAACGTCTGCTCAAGGATGAAGTGGGTCTCATGCCCAAACTGTTTAAGTATGCCGTCAATGACGGTCTGGGCATTGCTTTCGGTTGCCTTGATAAACCCCGCATTGATGGCAAGAATGAACTTGGCACCGTGGGGGAAGGTTTCTCTCAAGCTCTTATAGGATGTAATGCTTTTCTGGTCCTTGATAGGACAAACGAAGATAACTTCAGCATCCGCAAATTCCAAAAAGTCGATGAAATCCTGTGGGCTGCCCATGCAGGTTGCCAGTTGATGTGTGGCATTGGCTGGTAAATCGAAAACAAGATAATTGGAGTCAGTGCCAAGACTGCTGGCTACCTTGGATTTCTCGTCAGGGTTGGCAATGTCCAGAAAAGCAACTCCTTGGGCTGGGTCTTGTAAGTGCAATGGTTTCAATGCCCCATTACTGTTCTTCTGCCCATATCGTTCATACAAGCCCTGAAAGTTGCGGTCACAGACATAACCATCAACTTTATCAGTCATTCTCAATGTTTCAAGAATAACGGATGCTACGAGCGTCTTGCCAATGTTTCCTGCATCAGAAGCTACAATCACAACCTTTTTCTTCATTTTTTGCCTTCCTTGTTTGTTTGTATATTTGATTTACAAAAAACAAAGAAGAAAAGCAATGGCTATTTATGTGTATATTGATATTTGATTGAAACTATTTTGTCGAAATACATAAAACTAAGATCGTTAGGGTCTTTGTTAAAGCCAAGTTCCATAAGCTCCTTGTATGCTAATGAAATCAAGTGTTCTTCAATCTCATCATCTGTGGCTGCATCAAATTCGTCAAAGTAAATAAATATGTTCATTGATCGTTGATTGTTGTCGTTGAATAAAATGTCTGCTTGATAGTGTTTCATTTTTATTTCTCCTATTTTATTGGAATAAAGTAACAAACAAATTCGAAGTGTCAAGCTTTGAATATGCTTTGTTAGAGTCTTGTTGTTCTGTAAAATCAAGGACATGACTCGATCCGAACTCATTGCACGCTTGGCAGAGCGATTTCCCCAGTTGATCCTTAAAGATGCTGATGCCTGTGTCGCTGAAATTCTCACAGCGATTGGCGATAGCCTGAAGGCTGGAAATCGTGTCGAAATCCGTGGTTTTGGTTCGTTTTCCTTGAACTATCGGCCTGCCCGAATGGCTAGAAACCCCAAGACGGGCGAGAAGGTAGCCGTATCAGGGAAGTTCGTTCCGCACTTCAAGGCAGGTAAGGAGCTAAGGGAGCTGATAGATCGCCGATAAGCACCATGCAAAAGAGACTCCGCAGAGTCTCTTGGCTTTAGTGAGTTGTGCTTTCTTTCCAGAATGCCAACTTCTTGGTGGTTGGTGGCGATGCATACACGGTATCAGTGATGTTGTCCGTCCAGCATTCGCCTGAAGGCTTGTCGGTGCTGGGAGACCATACAAATGGGTCCTCATCTGGATCATCAGCAAACGGATCGCAATCGTTGTATGACTTCTTGACCTGGTGAGCCGTAGGCTGAACGGTAGCCATAATGGCTACAGGGGCTTCTGCTTGCTGCACAACAGGCTGAACGCTTCGCTCTTCAATCTTCACTGGCATGGTGAAGGCGATTGGTTTGATGTTGAGCTTGGCTAATTCGAGCTTGCTTTTTTCCGCTTGTGGCTTGGATGGCTGAGTGACCAAGGTCAATAAGTCGGCTTCGGCTTCTTTTTTCTGTTCAGCTTCGTCCCCACCTGGGCATGTGAGACTGAAGAAATCGCTGACCTTGATATGCTGGGCAAACAATTTTTGGGCTTCAGCAAGCTTTGGAAACCTGAAGTAACGGCCAATCGCCTTGTTCTTCCACTCAGTGTAGGTGTCTGGGAACTTGAAAATCTGCTGAACTTTGGCGTTAAAGCTCTGCTGGCTGAAGCTCAAAATCTTACGGCCTGCCGTGCTGTGGAAGGTCTGGAAGTGTTCAAAGAGTGCCATGCGCGGAATGGTCAGCTCTTGGAGCTCCATTTTGTCCGTTTTGTAGCGGTTGTCTTCTGGGATGGCATCAATCGCACCAGCGAGAATGTTGAAGATGAAGCTCTCGACTGGATCAAGGTTCTGCGCCTTGATCAAGTTCTTGGCATCAGTCTCAATGGCGATGGTAGGCTCAAAATGGGTGTAATTCACTTCATTCTGGAAGAAATGCACCAAGGCATTGGCGCCACCATTGTTCAACCAGTCATAGTAGGTCTTGAAGTAAGCCTTGTAGCCGATCAGTTTATTGCTGCAAGTAAAGGCGTTGTGGCGACGGTCACTGTCTTCAATACGAACAGGGTTGTCGTTGTTGCTGGTGAAAATGTGGAATGAGTAGTTCTGGATTTCCACGGAAGTGACGTTCTTGATTCGGCTTTTGCGAGTGGTGCCAGTGATCAAGGGCTTCATCTGCTCGTTGCTCTTTTTGTCCCCAGAGAAAATGGATTCCTCATGCAGAAAATACTTGGTGTGGTGATACTCATGGTTGAAGCCAGTTAAAAGCTCGTCCAGATTATCAACAACAGCGGTATGGTTCGGGCACATGGCGCGGAGTGTCTCGGAAATCGTGGTTTTTCCTGATCCCTGCTTTCCCTGAAGGATGATCGTTGTATCGGTGCGGATATGGGGAAACTTTACGGTATAGCCGATCAGTTTGATGATGTGCGCCTTCTGTTCGGCGGTTCCTTCAATCAAATTATCAATGTGATTCAGAAATGGAGTTACATCCCCCTTGATGGGCTCAACGAAGCCTGTCCAGAAGTTGAAGGTCTCAGGATCATTAAACTTGGGGTTGGGGTCAAACACGGTGTGCTTGTAGCTGGTGCAGATTTCAGAACGGGTCTTCAACCAGAAGTCTGCAAAGGAAACCTGAACCTGATAAGTTGATTTGTTGTACTGCTTGTCAATGTTGAAGTGAGATTTGATCTTCGCCTTGCCGAATTCGGCTTGTGAGAAGTAAGAGTAGGTGAAGTCATTCACAATGCTCTCGCTACCATCATTGTTGGTGATAGCTCGCTTGCGAAGGATAGGGCTAATCACAACGGATTTTCCACCCATGTCTTCCACAAAGAAGTAGTCTGAAAATTCATTGCAATATTGAAGCATCAATTGCTTGTCTTGGTAAGAAGAGCAAGCATTGTATGTTTCTTCGTTTTTAAGGATGTCTTGGTATTTGACATTTTCCTTTCTTTTGATTAGAGTCATAAGTAACCTTTCATTTTGTAAGTTGTTTTGGTTTTGATGCGGCTTTGCAGGGCCGCATTTTTTATTTCAGAATGAATGTTTGGCTTTTCTTGAATTCTTTTGCCTTTCCTTGAAGAAAGGTTCGGGTCAGAGACTGCCAATTCACCCCTGCTTGTCGTAACTCTCGGATGTCCTTCATTAGATCATCGTCAATCACGACATTGAAAAACTGGTGCTTCTTCTTTTCTTTCATGATTTGTTCTCCTTCTGTGTTTTATTGATCTAACAGAATATTTGCTGTTGTCAAGTTTGAAAATGTTGCCAACAAATTCCTAGATTTAGTAGGGTGCGATTTTCCCAGCTTCCCCATTTTGTTTTTCAATTCCATCATTGATGTGGTAAGAAGCTATATGTAACCACTTTTTCTTCTTAACTTGAAAAATGATGGGGTAAATGGGGAAAGCCTTCGAAATCCACGTAGATATTGCCTTTGCCTTTCCCCAAGAGCTTGGGTAAGTTCTGGGGAAGGTGGGGGTGTAATTAAAGATTTTGACTTTAAATTTGCATTTTTCATGGTTTGTATCTCCTTCTTGGTTGAAATAATTCTCAAATATGGGGATGTCTTCCCAGTGATTCCCCAAAGCGTTGGGGAAGTTATTTTTCACTTATAAAAGCTATTTCTTTTCATTGACTCAATAAGCTTTCTTCGCTTGTGATCTGGATCAATCAATCTGAAAGATACCCAGAAATCCACGCCGCCAAAACGTAATTCGAAGATTTCAATTTCGGCAACATTACTGAGTTCTGTCTTTTCTTCAGTCAAAGTAACGTCAATCGCGTAATCGACCGCATTGCATAGTTCTTCTCCAAAGACGGAATGGTTCCAATTTGTGATTTCTGAAAGTTCTTCCGACGAGCATTCTTTGTGGAATTCTGCGATGGTTTTACATTCAAAGCCTTCAGAGATTTTTCTCCATATGTCGGAATAGATTTGTGATGCGTAAGCTTTTGCTAAAAATTCCCTTGACTCTTTGCTATAGTGTTTTTTTGTTTCTTGCATGATGGTTCCTTTCTTGGTTGTTAGATTTTGATAACTTGGTCGTAGATCTTGCTCAGATTTTCCAAATACTTGTCATGCTCTTCTTTGAAGTCGCCCACAGACTGTACGAAGGCTTCAATGTCAGAGCGTGACTTAAAATCGCCTACCACTGCCGTCAATCGCTCTTCCATCTTGTCAATGTGTAAGTCAAGATCGCCGTAGTAGCCCCACATAAGCGCGACAAGATCAAGAAAGTGAAACCAAGGGCTTTCTGGGGTATCCTTCTCAATCAAAATGCATTGCTTATAGACCATGAGACAGGTAAGGATTGATCCTTTGATTTGGTTAATGCTTAGGTTGCTCATGCCTTTTTTCATATCTTTGCCGAGTTGATTTTTGTTTGTCATTGAATTTCCTTTTTAGTTTGATGTTTGGTTATAGCGTTGCATACACTGTGGTGATCAATGGGTCATTTCTTTTGAAATCATTTCTCGCTTTTGGAAAGAATTGATTTGGTAATAGGGATACCATCTGAATGGCTTGCAGATTCATGAGTTTCCAGCCATGTTCTTCAGTGCAACTTGTTCCATCTGTTTGAAAACCACGAACATACTCATTGCTATTTGCTGCGGCGCCAACAATGTGTGGTTCTATGATTCGTGGTAATCCCTTGTACACAACAACTATTTTTTGTTTGTGTTTGATTGCATCTACTATTGTTTTCATTTGTTTTCCTTTCGTTTGTTATTAAGGTGTGTGTATTTTGTGGCTTGTGTTCTTTATTTTCCATGAGTGCAAAACTGTGGTTTGCTCACATTTCATAGGAAGTTCTTTGTGAGCCAAACATTGCTTTACACTCACGTTTTCTGAAACCTCCCTAGAGAACGTTATTTCTATGAATGAACAGACCAATCCCGTTCAAACGGTATGGTGGTTTCCGCTGAAGTCGTGGAAGCTCCACGAAGAAAAGGGAAAGAAGCTGACTTTGGCTTGGATGCGGGGCGAAGCATGGATCGCCCATTGCCTGAAAGTGGCTGGTCTCAAGGCGGCTGGCGGTCTGCAGGATGTCGTGGCAGGACAGGTCGTGATCAACGACGATTCGTTTCGTGCTTACAAGAGTGGGCGAGATAGGCCGTTGATCGGTAGCGTGGAAGCGATCAACAAGGTGTTGCCTGGAACTTTGCAGACTTGGGATGTCGGCCCTGATGGGCTCCCGCTCTGGGCGATATTGGACGATGACTTGTCAGCCAGCCACGCCCTTGTAGATGACGAACTGGCGAACCATGCTGAAAGAGCGAAGTGGTCTCTGCTCTCGGACAGAAATTGCACTATTCGTGACATGAACCCTTTGCAGAAGGCACAGGCACTGCTTGAGAACACTGTTCCTTGGTATTTCTGGTCCAGGACCTACTGGGAGCGCCAATCTATGCCAGTGGTGGGCTGGGCCGGAAGATCTTCAGTAGAAGAATCAGAAGATGAAGATGCGGCCAAGAAATTCACATATTTCAGGCATCAGGATCGAAATACCTATTACCTGACCTTGGAAGAGTTCATCAGCCACAACCCTAGCGTGCTTGCTACTGTTTATACCGAAGGTGCAAGACGGTTAAAGCTGATAGAACTGGGCGAACAGACGGAACAAGGGGACGAAACGAAAGAGACCAAGGCGATCAAGGCGAACGCTAGAAGGGCCAGGATTGGTTTTTCTGACTTCCGATACATCACCAGTCCCAGAAGAGTCTTGTCCTTGCTCGCCCTGTACAGGGTGCTGAACAGTGGCACTGATGTATTTGAAAAAGATGTTGCCGACTACCTTATGGGCGGCATAGATCAGGCGATCTCAGATCTCTTCGGGCCTGCGGTGCATAAGTTTGTGGGTGAAACTTTTTGAATTTCACCCATTGAGTAATGGTTACTCGTGTAAAAAAGCCCACCGAAGTGGGCTGGTTGGGTGTGATATGCAGACTTAAGCTTGTGGTTTTGACTTTGAAGGAGTGCCGTCACTCTTAAGACCAAAAGCCTTGTAGAAAGCGGCTTTGTTCTCATAAACCAACTTATTGGGGCTACGGGCATCCGGGCGGGAAATATCCAGCCATGCTTTGAACTCTGGTGTGATCTTGGTCAGGCAATCATCAATTCCTTTGGCGATAATGGCCTGTACGAATTTCTGCTTCCACGATACACCACGGGGGCTGTTATTGAAGTCCCATTCAAATTCGGTCGGTACGATGCCGTCAGCTTGTGGTTCGGCGGTGAATTTGTAGTCGGCAAGCTTAAATACACCTACAACAAGTTTATCCTTCTTTGAGGCTGTACCTTGTTGCTTACCCTTGCCGCTAGGTTTAATCAGGTCAAAATGAACGGCTGTAGCCTTCAGGTCATCAATGGTGTAAGCCTTCCCAATTAGGCGAGTAAGTTCAATTTTGTTTGTTTTGATTGAATCAATGATTCCAGTGATTTCAGCATCACGCTCTTTTTGCCATTCAATTTTCTTGGCAGTTAATTTCCCAAGCTTTTCCAATTCCTCTTGAGTCAAGCCATCGGGAACTTTTTTGGCAATTGCTTCAAGTTCGGCTTGTTGTGGGAAAGTCATCTGGAGTCCTTTCAAGGTTGTGAAGCTGTCTGATTCAACAAAGCATCAAGTTGGCTTGTTGTTCTTCGTGGATCATAGCACCAACTTTTGGTGCGTCAACGCCTGTCACGACATGAAGTTGATGTTTTCATTAAATGCCTTTTTGAACATCTCAGGTTGAAACTGAGCTTGTTCCTTGGCATTCTCTTCTTTGTTGAAAACTTGTACTTTTGCATGATGACAGGCTTGTCAAGACTTCTATGACAAGGGGTAGTGGCTTAGAATGACGCTGTGCCGTTGCATCGGATGCTGACGTGCCCGGTTCCTAGTGGGGCGGTGTCCCCTTGTTGAACATATAACTAGACAGTTCAGGGACATGATCACATCCTTCCATGCCAAGTATTTTGCTCACGAGCTGACCAGGCGGCACGCTCCCAATGATGTAGGTAGGCTCTCCCAGTCCCTGTTTGACGCCAGTGTTGATCTGAACCCCCACCAGATTGAAGCGGCCCTGTTCGCCTTGAAGTCGCCGCTCTCCAAGGGGGTGCTGCTGGCGGATGAAGTCGGTTTGGGCAAGACCATTGAAGCGGGGATCGTCCTTTGCCAGTATTGGTCTGAGCGGCGGCGCCGTCTGCTGGTCATTTGTCCTGCCTCGTTGCGCAAGCAATGGGCGCTTGAACTGGAAGAAAAATTCAACTTGCCCGCCGTGGTCCTGGATGCCAAGACCTCGCGTGATTTCCTGAAGCAAGGCAAGTCACCGCTGACCCAAAAAGCCATTGTCGTGCTGTCCTACAACTATGCAAACAAAATTCGGGATGAGCTGAAGGCGATTCAGTGGAACTTGGTCGTCATTGATGAAGCCCACAAGCTGCGCAATGCCTACCGTGAGAGCAACAAAATTGGTCAGGGGTTGCGGTGGGCCACTGAAGACTGTCGCAAGCTGCTGCTGACGGCAACCCCCCTGCAAAACTCCCTGCTTGAGCTATACGGGCTGTCGACGCTGATTGACGATCACATTTTTGGTGATGTGAATGCCTTCCGCAGCCAGTATGTGTCGGCTGGGGGGGACTTGGAAGGTCTGCGAGAACGGCTGTCGGGATTTTGCCGTCGCACCCTTCGCAATCAGGTCACTGAATACATCCGCTACACAGAGCGAAAGGCGATCACTCGTCCCTTCAGCCCGACGGATGATGAGCACAGGCTCTATGAAGCGGTCAGTGAATTTCTGACCCGTCCCAACAGCTATGCCATTCCGCATCGGCAACGACACCTGACCGAACTGATCCTTCGCAAACTGCTGGCTTCTTCGTCCTTGGCAGTGGCTGGCACCTTGGAAACCATGAAGGTGCGGCTGGAAGCGTTGCGCGATGAAAAATTGCAGGATGACCCTGACTTTGCCGAGTCACTGATTGCTGACGAAGACATTGAAGGCGATTTGCTGGACGAGATACTGGAACTGGATGACCTTGAAGAAGACGGTGAAACGCCGCCACAAGACATAGACCGCAAGCAGCTCGGTGAAGAAATTCGCCTGCTGGCTGAGTTGGCTGCATTGGCACGAAGCATCGGCACCGATACCAAAACCAGAACCCTGTTGTCTGCTTTGGACATTGGCTTTCAACAGATGGCGGTGACGGGGGCGCAGAAAAAAGCGCTGATCTTCACTGAGTCCCGCAGAACCCAGTTTTACCTGAAGGACTACCTTGAAGCGAACGGCTATGCCGGGCAAGTGGTTCTGTTCAGTGGCACCAACAACAGCCCTGAAGCCACCGCCATCTATGAGAAATGGCTGATCGCCAACCAAGGCACTGGGCGGATCGCTGGCTCCCGTGACATTGATATTCGGACGGCCCTGATTGAGCATTTCAGGGATAAGGGCACCATCCTGATCGCCACCGAAGCGGCGGCGGAAGGGGTGAATATCCAGTTCTGCTCCTTGGTCATCAACTATGACTTGCCTTGGAATCCCCAGCGGGTTGAACAGCGAATTGGCCGTTGCCACCGCTACGGCCAGAAGCATGATGTGGTGGTTATCAACTTTCTGAACGAGCGCAACCAAGCAGATCGCCGCGTGCTAGAACTGCTGACCGAAAAATTCAACCTGTTTAACGGGGTTTTCGGGGCATCCGATGAAGTCCTTGGCAGTATTGAATCGGGGGTGGATTTTGAGAAACGCATCCTGACCATCTATCAGGAATGTCGAACCCCAGAAGAAATCGAAACGGCCTTCAAAGCCCTGCAAGCTGAAATGGACGAGCGCATCCAAGCAAGGATGAGCGACACCCGCAAGATGCTGCTTGAAAACTTTGACGAAGATGTCCATGAACGGTTGCGGGTCCAGTTGTCGGACACCAAGGCCCAGCTAGACAAATTCAGCAAGCGCTTCTGGTCAGTCACTCAGTTCATGCTCCGTGACCAAGCCCGGTTTGATGACGAAAACCTTGCTTTTGATATTGCCAAGCCACCGTCACAAAGCATCCCTGCCGGTCGCTATCACCTGATTTCCAAGTCAGGGCCCAAGTCCATAGAGAAGGATGACCCCGACTACGGCACTTACCTCTACCGGCTGTCGCACCCGTTGGGCGAGTATGTGATTGATCAAGCCAAGGTTTTGGACACGCCTGTTGCCAAGGTGGTTTTCAATGTCAGCCAGCACCCAACCCGCCTGCACCTGGTGGAGTCTCTGCGCGGCAAGCAGGGCTACTTGACCCTGACCGCCTTGGCCATAGACAGCTACGAGCGTGAAGAATATTTGCTGTTCTCGGCCCTGGATGCGGACGGCTCGCCCCTTGAGCAAGAAACCTGCGAAAAGTTGTTCAACTGCATGGCTGACAGTGCTGTTCCGACGACAATCCCTGACTCGGTGGTGGCGAGACTGGCGGCAGAGTCCCAGCGACACGCCAAAGCCACCATCAGCCAGTCGTTGGAAGCGAACAACAAACACTTCAATGATGCCCGTGAGAAGCTGGAAAAATGGGCCGATGACTTGGTGCTGGCGGCGGAAAAAGCCCTGCGGGACACCAAAGAGCAGATCAAGGTAGCACAACGGCAGGCTAGGCTTGCCACGAACCTGGATGAGCAGCACGAGATACAGCAACGCATCCAGAAGCTGGAAAAGCAGCAACGGCGACAGCGGCAAGAAATCTTTCAGGTGGAAGACGACATCATAGAGAAACGGGATGCCCTGATTGAGTCGCTGGAAAAACGTCTGACCCAAAAAACCGAATCCCAAACCCTGTTCTCCCTAGCGTGGGCAGTGGTCTAACAACGATTGAATGAGCGAGAGCATGAGCAAATACGATGATCTGGTTCGCAAGCTGAAAGAGATTTTTCAAATTGACCGTCCTGAGCTGGACTTTGGTGTCTATCGGATTCTCAATGCCCGTGTGGGTGAGATCAATGACTATCTTGAGAACGGACTGAAGGCAAAAGTCGTTGAAAGCCTTGCCGCCTCTGGTGCTGGCAACCTGGAAGCCCTGCAAAAAGAGCTGAAGGACAAGGAAGCCCAGTATCGGGCTGACGGCATGGACCCTGACAATGTGCCGAAGGTGAAGGAACTGCGGCAGAAGATTGCTGATCTGGGTTCAGGTGGGGCAGAACATGAGAATGCCGTTTTCACCCATTTGCTGACCTTCTTTTCCCGCTACTACGACAAGGGGGACTTCATCAGCCAGCGGCGCTACAAGGGCGATACCTATGCCATTCCCTATGCTGGGGAAGAAGTGGTGCTTCATTGGGCTGATAAGGACCAGTATTACACCAAGAGCGGTGAGAACTTCTCCAACTATGGCTTCAAGCTGGATGACGATCGCACGGTCAAGTTCCGTTTGATAGCGGCGGATACCGCCAAAGACAACCGCAAGGATAACGATAAGGAGCGGCGCTTTGTCCTTGTTGAGTCACACACTCGCACCGTCGTAGATGCTGATGGAGAACAGATTCAAGAAGAGATCAATCCTGTGGAAGAAGTGGATGGTGAACTCGTCATTCGCTTTAACTATAAAGTCATGCCCAAAGGCTCAAAACAGGATGCTCTTGTAAGCGATGCGGTGAGCAAGATACTGTCCGATCCTATCGTCTCGGCAAGGTGGTTAGACCTGAGCAAAAGAGAGCCAACAGAAAAAAATCCCCAGAGAACCCTGCTGGAAAAGTGCCTGACCAGCTACACCACTAAGAATTCAGCGGACTACTTTGTTCATAAAGACTTGGGGTCATTCCTGCGCCGGGAACTGGATTTCTACATCAAGAATGAAGTCATGCACCTTGACGATGTGCAAGATGCCGAGAAATTCGCCGACATTGAAAAATCACTTCGCCTGATCCAGACTCTTCGCGCCATTGCTCATGATTTGGTTGCATTCTTGGGTCAGTTGGAAGAGTTTCAAAAGCGACTTTGGCTGAAGAAAAAATTTGTGGTTAGCACGAACTACTGTGTAACCCTTGATCGTTTGCCAGAAACGCTTTACCAAGCAATCGCGGATAACCAGAAACAGTGGCAGCAGTGGCTGGACCTGGGCATGATTGAAGCTGATGCCCAATCCCAAGGTGTTGGCTACTTGAAGGCCCATCCTTATCTAATGGCTGATACGGCACTGTACGACAGCGCATTCAAAGCCGCTCTGCTGGCTGTCATAGATGGACTGGATGAAAAGGTGGATGGCGTGTTGATCCACTCTGATAATTTCCAAGCATTGAATTTGTTGCAGGATCGCTATCAAGAGCAGATTCGGTGTGTTTACATTGATCCACCCTACAACACCACAAGCAGTGCCATACCTTACAAGAACACGTTCAAGCACTCGGCATGGGCCACCATGATGCACAACAGGGTGGAAAAGATTGCGCCCTTGATGTCGCAAGACGCTGCGATTTTCGTCAGTATTGATAAGCATGAACGGCAGAACCTTGAGCACATCCTGACTGAAGTTTTCAGTGAAGACAATCAGATTGAAGAACTCATCTGGTCAATGAACACAAACAACAGTCAAGCCCCCAACTACTCAACCAATCATGAGTATGTCCTTGTCTATGCGAAGAATCGAGTGATCGCCGAACAGGACAAGGATATGTTCCGTGAGCCGAAACCGGGCTTCGCTGAAGTAATGGAGCTGGTTGCTCGTCTGAACCCCGAATACCCACCTGTTGAAGTGATTATCAAAGAACTCCGACAGCTTTACCAACAGCACCAAATTGAGTTTCGAGAACAAGTTGAAGCCGATGGTTTGGATTGGGATACTGAACAAAAAAATGATCCTTGGAAGGGGCTCTTCAACTACAGCAAAGCGGAATATCGGGACGCGGCTGGAAGGCTCGTTTCAGAAGAAGATGCTCGCGAACTGAAGGCAGCAATATGGATATGGCAGGAAGGAGATGCTTCAATGCCTGCAACCAAGCAGTCTCCCACTGTGAATGATCCCAGTCACAAAAATTGGCGCTGGTATCAACCGACTCACCCTGTGACTGGCTTGCCTTGTGTTATTCCAAAGAGTGGTTGGAAATTTGCTCTTGAAGACGACGAAGATAGTCCAGATAAACGGAGTTTCAAGGCATTGGACCGCGATGGTCGTATCGCTTGGGGGCCTGATGAAAAGAAGGTGCCGCGCATCAAGCGAATGCTGCATGAAGTCGAAACCAATGTGGGGAAGAGTGTCTTTTCAGACTATTCCGACGGCGAGAAGCAGACACATGGCTTGTTTAACCGTTCTGGTGTCTTTCTTGCTCCAAAGCACTCAAAATTTGTCTCTCGCTTCATCCTTCATGCTGCGAAGAAGGATAGTGTCGTGCTGGACTGCTTTGGTGGCTCAGGTAGCACGGGACATGCCGTGATTGCCGTCAATCGTGAAGACAAGGGCAACCGGAAATATGTTCTGGTTGAGCAGGGCGAATATTTTGATACTGTCATCAAGCCGCGTATGCAGAAGGTCGTTTTCTCGCCCGACTGGAAAGGGGGCAAGCCGACAGCACTCACTGCGGGCATTTCTCATGCCTTTAAGGTCGTCAAGCTGGAAAGCTACGAAGACACCCTAAATAACCTGCAACTGACCCGAACAGCAGCACAGCAAAGCCTGCTTCAGTCCTTACCCGCTGATGCCAAGGAAGAATACTTGTTGCGCTACATGCTGGACATTGAAAGTCGTGGCTCTTTGCTCTCGGTGGATCAGTTCAAGAAGCCATTTGATTGCAAGCTGAAGGTCACAGTGGATTCGGCGGGAGCCTATGAAGAGCGAACCATAGACTTGGTGGAAACCTTCAACTATCTGATTGGCTTGCGGGTCAGACATATAGACATGCAGATGGGGATCGGTTTTGTCGCTGTTGAAGGTTTTTTACCTACAGGCGAAAAGGCTCTTGTTCTGTGGCGCGATGCTGAAAAGCTGGACTACGAAAAACTGAACCGAGTCTGTGAGAAATTGACGATCAATCCTGCCGACAGTGAATTTGATGTGGTGTACATCAATGGCGATCACAACATTCCTGCCGTTTTCACCAGCACGGAAGCCGAAGGGGGCATCACCAAAACCCTGAAAATCCGCCAGATTGAACCTGAATTCATGTCCCGCATGTTCAACACGGAAGCTTGACCATGGCCAGCTTTCACAAACAGCTTGTCCTTAACCAGTGGTTGTTAGGCTTCTTCAAGGGCGGCAGTCTTTCCGGCCTGAAAATTCGCTTGGGTGAAGATCGGCATGAAGGCATTGATGACGATGGGCAAACCGGCTTTTTCCATGAGCTCACCCAGAACTTGTTTGAAGTGGATCGGTTCAGCGAGCAAGACCTTCGTCGCTATGACCTGAACATTGTCCAGCACTGGAATGCCATCACTGAACGGCGTAACAAGCTTGAGGGCACCGTCCTCAACATGAAGTATTTCCAGTATCTGTCTCTGCTCTTCACAGAGATTTATCTGGACTGGTATTTCAACAAGCCCCAAGCCTTGCTGGATGGCCTGAACGAGCAACTGAAGACCTACAACAAGCAGGCCGATGCGGATAACCGCTTTCAGCCATTTGGGGCTGACGAGCTGAACAAGCTCGCCTTCTGGAATGCCACGGGTAGCGGCAAAACCCTGCTGTTGCATGTGAATATTCGCCAGTATCTGCACTACTTTCAGAACGGCAAGGATGCCTACCCCGACAAGATCATTCTGCTCACGCCGAATGAAGGCTTGTCTCGCCAGCACTTGGCTGAACTGAACTTGTCGGGTTTTGGTTTCAGCCGCATGTTTGACAAGAATCGCAGTGGTGTCTTCAAAGGCACGATTGAGATCATTGACATCAATAAGCTGGGCGACGAAATGGGCGACAAAACCGTTGCCGTGGAAGCTTTTGAAGGTAAAAACCTGGTGCTGGTGGATGAAGGCCACCGTGGCACGGGCACCGCAGCCGGGGCCTGGATGTCTCGCCGTGAAACGCTGGTTCGGGGTGGTTTTGCCTTTGAGTATTCCGCCACCTTCGGTCAGGCGGTAGCCAAGGGTTTTACCGTGCAAAAAGCCGAAGCCGAGACGATGAAGAAGAAGGCGAAAGTTCTCTTCGAAACCACGAACCTGAAGAAGCTGGATGAGTCACAGAAGCAGGCTTTGACACTGACCACGGAAGAAAAGCGGCGGGCTCGCACCTTGGCAACCCGTGAGGTGTACGCCAAGAGCATTCTGTTTGACTACTCCTACAAGTTTTTCTACGAAGACGGCTACGGCAAGGAATCGCTCATCCTGAATCTGAAGGATGACGAATACAGCCAGGAAGACATTGCCCGTCAATACTTCACGGCCTGCCTGTTGAGCTTCTACCAGCAGCAATACCTGTGGGGGGCGAACCGTGACAAGCTGACCGATTTCAACATTGAAAAACCCCTGTGGGTGTTCGTCGGCAATACGGTATCGGGCGAAGATTCGGACATCCTGAATGTGCTGCGTTTCTTTGCGGGGTTCCTGAACGACGAAGCCAAAACCAAGCTGTGGCTGAAGGATTTGCTGGCTAACACGGCGCGTTTGCTGGACGGCAAGGGGCGCAACATTTTCCATGACCGTTTCACCCCGTTGATGGCTTTCACTGCGGATGATGTGTACAGCGGCATCCTGAAGCTCTTGTTCAATGCTGACGCCAAGCAGCGCCTGAAGGTGGTCAATCTCAAAAACAGCAAGGGGGAGTTGGTCCTGCGGGTGGGGGAGTCTGAGCCGTTCGGCCTGATCAACATTGGCGACGATGCAGGCTTTTTCAAGGAAGCCGAAAAGCCCGAAAACCTGGCGTTGTTTGACACGGAAGCGGATGACTTCGGCGGGTCTGTGTTCGGGACGCTGAACAACAAGGACAGCGAGTTGCATGTCCTGATTGGTTCTCGCAAATTCACCGAAGGCTGGAGCAGTTGGCGGGTTTCCACCATGGGTCTGCTGAACATGGGGAAGGGGGAAGGTTCCCAGATCATCCAGTTGTTCGGGCGCGGTGTTCGTCTGAAAGGGCGGGATTACTCGCTCAAGCGCAGCACTCCTGCCCAACGGCCCAAAGGTGCCCACCTTGAACGCTTGGAAACCTTGAATATTTTTGGGGTGAATGCGGGCTACATGGCCGCTTTCAAGGAATACCTGAAAGAAGAAGGGATCACCCCAAGCGACGAAATCATTGAACTGGATTTTGAGACTCGGCCCAATCTGCCGAAAAGCAAGCTCAAAACCCTGTCGCTGAAGGATGGCTACAAGGACAACCAGATCAAGGGATTCAAGCGTACCGTCTATCCGTGGCTCTATGAAGTGCCTGCTGAGTTTGCGGGCAAAATCAAGGAAGCCCACATCACCTTAGACTTGTATCCCAAGCTGGAAGCATTGGCCAGTCAGGATAAGGGCAGTGTCGGTCCTGAAGGCAATATTCGGCACATGGGCAAGATTGCCAGCGAAACCATGGCGCTGTTTGACTTTGACCGAATCTACCTGGCGGTGCAGGAGTTCAAGCAACTGCGGAGCTGGAGCAACCTGCGACTAGACCGGGCTCGTCTGATGGATTTTTGCCTGAACCAGCATGACTGGTACACGCTGTTCATCCCGAAATCTGAACTGAGTATTCGGGGCTTTGCCGACGTGCTCAAACAGGAAGAAATTCTGATCCGTCTGCTTCAGGACTACACCGACAGGTTCTACAAGTCGTTGAAATCCGCGTATGAAGGGCAGTTTTACGACATCGTGACCGTCAAGGAAGACGATGACACGCTGCTCAAGGTTTATCAGTTTGAGATTGAAGACACCGAAGACGGCGAAGCCTACGAGAAAAAACTGAAGGTGCTTCAAGAGCTGGTACGGGATGGCAAGCTGGGTGAAGCGAGTCAGTGGAATGCGGGCCAGATGGTGGCGATCTGTTTTGACAGCCACCTGTATTACCCCTTGTTCGCCATTGAAGGGGCTGTTCCGCTGAAAATGCGTCCCCTTGCTTTTGATGCACCCAGCGAAATCCAGTTTGTTCGGGACCTGGAAGCCTTCTACCAGTCGCCACTGGGGCAGCAGATCATCGGTAAGCGAAGTCTCTATCTGTTGCGCAACGCCGATACCAAAGCCAAGGGGTTGGGTTTTGCCTTGGCGGGCAATTTTTACCCTGACTACCTGCTCTGGCTGGTTGATGAAGAAACGGGGCAGCAGTGCCTGAACTTCATTGATCCGAAGGGCATTCGGCAGATGAACCTGACCGATCCGAAGTTGGGGCTATTCAAAGAAGTGAAGGTGCTTCAGGAAAAACTGGGAGACCCCAAGCTGACCTTGAACGCATTCATCCTGTCTGGAACGGCTTTTGGTGATTTGCTGAATGTGACCTGCAAGCAACAAGAACTGGAAGACCGGAATGTTCTCTTCATGGACGAAGGTGGGCCGGCTTACCTGAAGAAAATGTTTGAACGGACTGGGGTGCTGTAGCTGGTCTGTTAAACAGCATAGGGAGCCATCAACTTCTGAATTTGCCGTGACAGTGAAGGCCAGCTATAGCCACCGTTTTCCCATGACTTGGACCCTGCCATAAGTCCTTCGGCAAGCAATTCATCTTTTACCTTGTCATGAGGATAAAGATACCAAACACCAGCGTCACAGAAGGTGATGTAGATGTCCTTGTCCACATATTTTTGGTCAATGGTCAGGCGACCTTTTAGCTGGACCTTCAAAAAGGTGATGCCATCTATGTGACAGGCTATGAAGTCTGCCCCTTGCCAGTCATCATTGAGCCACATGCAATTGAAGCCATAGTCGGCAAGGTGTGCAGCAACTTTTTGAAAGTTGTAGTTTTCCTTTTGGCGTGAGTTCAATTGGTCGTATGAGATTTTTTTTAGCATGTCTATGTAACTCTCGCATGTCCAATGGCTCAACTGGCATACCTTGCGATGCAGTTGCCACACATCCATTCACCATCGTCGTAGATTCCACCCGTCATGTCTGTTCTCTGGTGGCACCAGCCACATTCAGCCATGATCCGACTGTCGTAGTGATCATGTACTTGTGGCTCACGATAATTTGCTTGGCGGGATGGTAGTTTTTTGGGGTCTGCTGGACTGGCAAAGCAACCACAGTTTGTGCACCAGCGTCCGCCATGATGCTCAATTGTGCTGGCCTTTCCACACCTATTGCAAACCACATCGTCTGCCTTTGGTGCCGTGTAAATGGGCTGGGTTGCGAGCTCGTTTACGCTTCCGATGCGACGGCATTTCAACCCGTTCTTGTTCAAATGAGACAGAAGGGGATCAAAGCCCTTGTCGTTTGAAAGAACAAAGCACTCTGTGGACGGATCGGTCTCAATTGTGCGGCCAAGCTGAAATGCAATATGGAAGTCCAAAGCATTCTTGCCTGTGCCATCAATCTTGTGAAAGTCTACGCGACTGAAGCGGTGGGCAGTAGCCTTCTGTTTGGATGCTTTGGGCGGATTCTGTTTGGCTCCCACAAAGACGATGGCTTTGTAAGTTTCGTCCAGTACAGAAAGGTCAATCTTCTGGATGTTTTCGTAGTCAACGAGAATTAGTTTTGTAGTCATATTGTTTCATCTTCCTGTTGATTTTCTTTGCCAAAAAAAGTTCTTCATTCAGGACAGGCATCACCTGTCTGCGTTGTAAGTGTCGTTAGTCACATTGGTGCTGCTGTGACCTGCCAGCAAGCTGATTTCCTTGGGTGTCAGCTTCTCGCCATTTTGTAGCTTGCGGATGATGCCTGACAGATCTTGATCAATGGCAGTTTTCTGCTTTTCAATCTCGGTCGTCTTCAAACCGAAGACCTTGGCAAGCTTGAAGTTGTTGCCTTCGGCTTGTCGCAGATTGTTAGTGATGGCAGTCCTTCTGGTGTCGTGGAAGTAAAGCCGTTCTCTTTCATTGTCGTAGTAGCCAAGTTGCTTTGTTGCTTCAACCCAGTAAGCACGCATGTTGAAGTAGGTCAGCTTGAACACTTTGCCTTTTTCCTTCCTTCGTTCGTTCAGGTATGCAAGGAAAGAAGGCTCAATGGGGATGTCACGGGGTTTTCCGTTTTTCGTCTTTGGGATCAAGACAGTCTGATTTTTCCAGTCAATGTTTTCCCATTCCATTGAAAGACATTCAACACGGCGACAACCTGAATAGATGCACTGGATAAAGCAATAGTAAGGCTCTTGGTTTGCCTTCATGTTCAGATATTCTGCAATCTTCAATGTCTGTTCTTCATTGATGATTGTTCTTCTGCTGTTGTCAGGTTTTGGCTTCTCGTTTCGGGGAAGTTTTTTGATGGGGTTTTCAAGACCATCTTCAAATTCAGTGAAGTATTTGTAGGCATGCGTGAAGGCACCAGAAATGGTGGAAAGCTCCCGAAGTAGGGTGTTAGCCTTTACCTTCCTTGCCTTGATGTAAGCAAGGATGAGCTGCATATCCACGGTTTCAACAAAAAAGTCCCCAAACGGAATTCCGTCTTTCATGTAGTCAAAGGAATCTTTTTGGGTCTGCTCAATGATTGCCTGCACAATCGTTTTGCTGTACTTGTACTTGTTGATCCGCTTGTGAATGAGCTCGTAGGGAATTTTGAACTCAGGAATAGCTCGCAGACTGCGATTTTGATTGGTCTTGTAGGAGTTGGGGCTCTGTTTGGACAGGTGTTGTTTGAAGTGCTCCGCCAAGAGCATTCTCATGGTGATCTTGTTCGCTTCGGTGATCAGGTTCTCTACTGTAGCCATGCCCGATAGCTCTTTTTCCTTCTGGGCCTCCCAGTCCTTGGCTTCTCGCTCGGTGTCAAACAGCTTGGTATGCGCCTTGCCGTTGTGCTTTACCTGGGCGCGGTATTTGACTACTGTGATGTTCCGCTTGGTCTCTGGGTTCTTGCGGGAATACTCAACGGTATAGACGGACATGCGAATTTCTCCGTGTGGTGTGGCTGCAAATATGCACGGCCACAGAATGCTCAAAGCTGGAACGGCACAAAGAAAAAAATTTGTGCCAAATTTGTGCCGCGTTCAAGAAATTTGTGCCAGAAAATCAGTTAAAAATCTTCGTAAGTCGTTATTTTATAACAAAGTTCAATGCTTTAGTGTTCGCTTCAACAAGGCGCAGCAGGATGCCTTCCTGCCCTATGTTGAAAGCGGACTGCTGACCCTGGTCGGCGCGACGACCGAGAACCCCTCGTTCGAGGTGAACTCCGCATTGCTGTCGCGCGCCTCGGTGTATGTGCTCAACCCCCTTTCCGACGACGAAATGGGATTGCTGTTTGAACGCGCCTGCGCCCGGGCGCTGCAGGATCTTTCATTCGACGACGATGCCCGCTCGCGGCTGATCGGTCTGGCCGACGGCGATGCGCGCCGGCTGATCAATCTGCTCGAACAGACGCTCACCGCAGCGGCAACGGCCAATCGTTCAAAGATCGACGGCGCCTTCATCGACAGTACGCTGGCGCAGAGCCTGCGTCGTTTCGACAAGGGCGGCGAGGCCTTTTACGACCAGATTTCAGCCTTGCACAAGTCGGTACGCGGCTCGAATCCCGATGCCGCACTGTACTGGTTATGCCGCATGCTCGACGGCGGCGCCGATCCGCGTTACATGGCCCGACGCATCGTGCGCATGGCGTGGGAAGATGTTGGCCTCGCCGATCCACGCGCGGCGCAGATCGCCGGCGAAGCGGCGGCGACCTATGAACGCCTGGGCTCGCCGGAAGGCGAACTGGCGCTGGCCGAAGCCGTGCTCTATCTGGCCATGGCGGCCAAATCGAATGCCGCCTACGTCGCGTATAATGCAGCCCGTGCTTTCATCGCCAAAGACGCTTCACGGCCGGTTCCACTGCATTTGCGTAATGCGCCGACGCGCCTGATGAAGGAACTCGACTACGGCAAGGATTACCGCTACGCGCACGATGAAAGCGAGGGCTATGCCGCCGGCGAGAGCTATTTCCCCGAGGGGATGCCAACTGTCGATTGGTATAAACCAGTTGGTCGCGGGCTGGAAATAAAGATCGGCGAGAAGCTTGCGCATCTGCGCGAACTGGATCGCAATGCGCTGAAATTCGAAAAATCAAAAGACTCTGAGGACTGACCATGCTCGATATCCAACTTCTGCGCACCAACATTGACGCGGTTTCCGAACGGCTGGCAAGGCGCGGCTATACGCTCGACAGCGCCACCTTTCTCAAACTCGAAGCCGAACGCAAGACCCTGCAGACGCGCACCCAGGAACTTCAGGCCAGCCGCAACAGCCTGTCAAAGCAGATCGGCATACTCAAGGGCAAGGGCGAAGACGCCTTCGCCGTGATGGCCGACGTGGCGGCGCTGAAAGAGGAGCTGGACGGCAATGAGCTTCGTCTCGGCGAATTGCTCAAGGACTTTGACGCCTTTGTCGCGCTGATTCCCAATCTGCCGCAGGAGTCGGTACCGGTCGGCAGGTCGGAAGCCGACAATGTCGAAGTCAGGCGCTGGGGAACGCCGCGCAGCTACGATTTCGCGGTCAAGGATCACGTTGATCTGGGCGAGGCGCTCGGCCAGCTTGATTTTGCGACGGCGGCCAAAATTGCCGGCGCCCGTTTTTCCTTGATGAAGGGGCCGCTCGCCCGTTTGCACCGCGCCATTGCCCAGTTCATGCTCGATACGCACACCGAGGAGCACGGCTACACCGAGGTCTATGCGCCGTATCTCGTCAATGCGGCGAGCATGCATGGCACCGGGCAATTGCCGAAATTCGAAGCCGATCTGTTCAAGATTCTGCGCCCGGATGCCGAGCCGCTGTATCTGATCCCGACCGCCGAAGTGCCGGTCACCAACATCGTGCGCGACGAAATTCTGGCCCACGACGCGCTGCCGCTTAAACTTGTCTGTCATACGCCGTGCTTTCGCTCGGAAGCTGGCTCCTACGGCAAGGACACGCGCGGCATGATCCGCCAGCACCAGTTCGACAAGGTTGAGCTGGTGCAGATTGTCGCCGCCGACAAATCCAACGCAGCCCATGAGGAATTGACCCGGCATGCCGAAGTCATTCTTGAGAAGCTCGATCTGCCTTACCGGCGCGTCGCCCTGTGCACCGGCGACATGGGCTTTTCGTCGGCCAAGACCTACGACCTGGATGTCTGGCTGCCGGCGCAGAACACCTATCGCGAGATTTCCTCGTGCTCCAACTTCGAGGCTTTCCAGGCGCGGCGCATGCAGGCGCGGCTGCGCAACGACAAGAACAAGACCGAACTGGTGCATACGCTCAACGGCTCGGGGCTGGCGGTTGGCCGAACCCTGGTTGCCATCATGGAAAATTACCAGAATGCCGACGGCAGCATTACCGTTCCCGCAGTCTTGCGCCCCTACCTTGGCGGGCGAGAAAAAATCACCGCGTGATGGTCGATAGGCGTTAGCCGGCTAATGCCAGCACATGTGCCGCCATGGCCTGCACAATGCTTTCCGCTTCGCCAACTGCGCAGGTCAGATCAAAGCGAACCTGCGGATGAAGCGTGCGCAATTCTTCAAGCAGTAGCGGCACGTCGTGCTTAAGATGGCCCCCCTGGGCGATGAACATCGGTAATATGACAATGCGCTCAAAACCGTCGCCAACCAACGCTTCAACACTATCGCGCAGATTCGGTGTCATGAATTCAAGAAAAGCGGATTCAATGCGCAGTTCGGGAGACTTTGCGCGTACCGCCGCGCAAACACGCCGCAGGGGTGAGGCCCACTCGGGGTCGCGAGCGCCGTGGGCAAAGAGGACAAGGGCTGTTTTTGACATGGGCTCAAGCTTAGCGCATCAACAGCATCAGGCGCCAGGTCAGCAGCGGATTGCGTAGGGCCAGCGGCGTTGTGCGTGGCCGGCTCACGGGGCGAGTGGCGCCGCGGTCAAGGCGCCCAACACCGGCGTACCGATGCAGTCGCCTTACCTGGCCATTGCGAACAAGCAGGCCCAGATCATGACTAAGGCCGCGACCGAGATGGGATTTACGCTGGTGTCACGCTCGCGCATCGCGCTGCCGATGGAAGCCGCCGATGCAGAGATTGCGGGCTGATGGCCAATCGTCAATCAGCCACCTTAAGGCTGCGATTCAGACTGCCAGTTTCGCGGATACCAGACGGTTGATGCTCACGCCCTGTTCGGCCGCCTCGGTCGCCAGTGCCCGGTGCACAAGCGAAGGAACGCGAACAATGAAGCGTCCACTGTATTTTTTTTCAGCCAGTGCCTCAGGAATGGCCTCTCCCGCACCTTGCATGTCGACCACAACCTCGGAGATGACGCGACGGATACCGGCAAGCGCTTTCTCGGGTGTCGGTGCAAGCCAGGACAAAGACGGAAACTCAGCGCATAAGCCGACATGCTCGCGGTCTTCCTGTGACCACGTCACGCGGTAGGTGTAATGATCGATGTTCATGGCTTCACCTCTAATCGTTCGATTGCCAACAGCACTTGCCTGACCTGATACGCCTTGGCCTTGCCCTTGTCATTCTGAATGTTGCCCCGCGGGTCACCTTGCCACGGCGTTTTGAATATCGAATGACTGGTGCCGTGATTTCTGGGCTTGCCAAAGTAAGCTTCACAGACTTTTTGCAAGTCGCCAAAGCGAACATTGGTCGGCTCGCGTCGCATCTGGTCAAGAATTTTGTCGACTCCACCCATCCGTTCATGGTATCAATAGTGATATCTAGTGTCAAAGGTGCCTTTTGCCACGAAACTTGCCAAACGCTGAGACTGAATATTGAATTTGACCTTAGCTCCCAACGTGCCCGAAGTCGATCGGGCTGGTGCTGCTGAAGGTGTCGGGGTAGTGGCTGGCGACGACCGAGTCGATCTGGCCGCCGTCGGCGTGGTAGGTCTTGGTCCCGACATGACGGATATATTCATGCGACCGCCAATTTTGACCGGTAACACGCGCCCGCTAAATAATCTGTGTAAAGCGATTGATAGATGGGGGCTTGGCAAGCAAGCCTGCCGCCTTCGCAAATGCTTCGGCGACGTGCGGCGTGGTCATGTGGGCTTCGGCAGCCTGGTTATTCGCCCAGTGTTCGATGGTGACGAATTCGAGAAAATTCTCTTCGTCCTGAAATAGTTCGTAGCTGACGCACCCGGGTTCATTTCGGGTGGAGCGGACCAGTGCCTTGAGAACTTCCTGGAGTTGGTCCGCTGTGCCGACTTTCGCTGAAATTCTGGCCATGATTTTTACCATCGCTGCTTCCTTTCTACATGAAAGGTGTGTTTGAGTCAGTTGAAAGGAAAACAGTTGCAACGCACTGCAAAAAACGACCCCAATCGTCCTGGCCGGCCAGACGACCTAAACGGGTGTTCAATCAGTTACCATCAGGGCTTTACTGTCGGTCTGTCCTGTGACTTCTACTGCTTCAACGTCCCCCATCGCGATTCTGCACGATGTCTTTGGCTACAGCGCTTTTCGTGGAGCGCAGGCCGAGGTTGTCGACCACCTGATCTGTGGCGGTGATTCGCTGGTATTGATGCCCACTGGTGGCGGAAAGAGCCTGTGCTACCAGGTGCCGGCAATCGCACGGCACCGCGCCGGGCGAGGCGTGGCGCTTGTCGTCAGCCCGTTGATCGCGCTGATGCACGATCAGGTTGGCGCGCTCGAAGAGGCCGGCGTGCGCGCTGCCTTTCTTAACTCGACGCTGTTGCTTCCTGAAACGCAGAAAATTGAGCGCGAGATGATGAGCGGCCGGCTGGTACTGCTCTACGTCGCGCCCGAACGCCTGACCACACCGCGCATGCTGGCGCAACTCGATTCACTGCACGAGCGCGGTCTGCTCAGCCTGTTCGCCATCGACGAGGCGCATTGCGTGAGTCAGTGGGGCCACGATTTCCGCGAGGACTATCTGGCGCTGAACCTGCTGCATGAGCGTTATCCTGACGTGCCGCGCATTGCGTTGACGGCGACCGCCGATGACCTGACGCGCGCCGACATCATTGAGCGGCTGGCGCTCTCAGAAGCGCGTGTTTTCATAAGCAGTTTCGACCGGCCAAACATCCGCTACGCGGTGGTCGAGAAGGATGATGCGCGCAAGCAGTTGCTGCGCTTTATCCACGACGAGCACGAGGGCGACGCTGGCATTGTGTACTGCCAGTCGCGTAAGAAGGTGGACGACACCGCCACCTGGCTGAGCGGTGAAGGCGTCAACGCATTGCCTTACCATGCCGGACTCGACGCCGCTGTGCGCCGGCGTCACCAGGATTGCTTCCTGCGCGACGAGGGAGTGGTCATGGTCGCCACCATCGCCTTCGGCATGGGCATCGACAAGCCCGACGTGCGCTTCGTCGCGCATATGGACCTGCCAAAGAACATCGAGAGCTATTACCAGGAAACCGGTCGCGCTGGCCGTGATGGCCAACCTGCTGACGCCTGGATGGCCTACGGCCTGGCCGATGTGGTGAACCAACGGCGCATGATCGACGAAAGCCCGGCCGCCGAGGAATTCAAGCGCGGCCAGCGCGGCAAGCTCGACGCCTTGCTCGCACTGGCCGAAACGCACGACTGCCGGCGCGTTCGTCTGCTTTCCTACTTCGGCGAGAAGAGCGCTGCCTGTGCAGCGCATCAGTACGCCTGTGACAATTGCTTTCATCCTCCCGCCACCTGGGATGCGACCGAGGCCGCGCGCAAGGCTTTGTCATGCATCTACCGTTTTTACCAGAACCGCGGCCAGCGCTTTGGCGCTGTGCACCTGATCGACGTGCTGCGCGGCAAGAGCACCGAGAAGGTCGCGCAGTATGGGCATGCGGGCCTGTCCACCTTCGGTATCGGCGCTGAAGTGAGCGAAGCACAATGGCGCGTTGTTCTGCGCCAGTTGATTGCCCTGGGCTACCTGCGCAGCGAGGGCGAATACAACACGCTGGAATTGACACCGAGCGCGCGCCCGGTGCTGCGTGGCGAAGTGCAGTTGCTGCTGCGCCAGCCGAGTACTGTGCCCAAACGCACGGCAGGGGTCAGGGCCGGCAAGCCCGCGCGCAGCAAGGGCAAGCCGCCGCCGCTCCCACTTAATGAACAAGGATTGGCGCGCTTTGCTGCGCTGAAGGCTTGGCGCGCCGAAGTCGCGCGCGAACACAACTTGCCGGCCTACGTTGTGTTTCACGACGCAACCCTGGCCGAGATGGCGCAGGGTGTGCCCGGCTCACTCGACGCGCTTGCGCAAGTCAGTGGTATCGGGGCTAAAAAGCTGGAAGCCTACGGCAGGGAAATATTGCGGGTGCTGGGAGGCGTATAGGTAAGACGTACAAGGCCACAGATTTCTCCGTGACCTTGCCGTCGTGATGCGGGCTTATTTTTTCTTGGCCGGTGGGATGTCGGTGCACGTGCCGTGCGCCACTTCAGCGGCCATGCCGATTGTTTCGCCAAGCGTCGGGTGCGGGTGGATGGTTTTGCCGATATCGACGGCGTCGCAGCCCATTTCGATGGCCAGGCAGACTTCGCCGATCATGTCGCCAGCGCTTGGGCCGACAATGGCGCCGCCGATCACGCGATGCGTTACGGGATCGAAGATAAGTTTGGTGAAGCCGTAGTCGGCGCTGTTGGCGATGGCGCGTCCGGACGCCGCCCAGGGGAACTTGGCGACTTCGACCTTGCGTCCTTCCTTCTTTGCCTGCTCTTCGGTGAGGCCGACCCAGGCCACTTCCGGGTGGGTGTAGGCGACGCTGGGGATGACCTGCGCGTCGAAGGCGGTGCGCGCCAGTTCGGCGTTGCCTTTCAGTTCGCCAGCGGCGACTTCGGCCGCGACGTGCCCTTCATGCACTCCCTTGTGCGCTAGCATCGGGTTGCCGACGATGTCGCCAATGGCGAAGATATTGGGCACGTTGCTGCGCATCTGCGGGTCGACGGTGATGAAGCCACGGTCGGTGACGATGACGCCGGCCTTGTCGGCGGCAACCTTCTTGCCGTTCGGCGAGCGGCCGGCGGCTTGCAGGATCATGTCGTATTTGACTGCTTCGGCGGGTGCATGGTCGCCATCAAATTTGACGTAGAGGCCATCGTCCCTGGCTTCGACGGCGGTCGTTCGGGTCTTCAGCATGACCTTGTCAAAACGGTGCAGGTTCTGTTTTTCCCAGACCTTGACCGCGTCGCGGTCCGGTCCTTGCATCAACCCGTCGAGCATTTCGACGACGTCGACACGGGTGCCGAGCAGCGAGTAGACGGTAGCCATTTCGAGGCCGATGATGCCGCCGCCGATGACCAGCATTTTTTTGGGTACGAAGCGTAGTTCGAGCGCTCCAGTCGAGTCGACGATGCGTGGGTCGCTCGGGATGAAGGGCAGATGCACGGGCGAGCTGCCGGCCGCGATGATACATTTCTGAAAGCGGATCACCTTCTTGGCGCCGGTCTTCTCTTGCGCCCCGCCGTCGGTGATCTCAACCTCGATGTGGTTGGCATCGAGGAAATTGCCGTAGCCGCGAACGACATCGACCTTGCGCAGCTTGGCCATTCCGGCGAGGCCGCCGGTAAGCTTGCCGACGACCCCGGCCTTGTGTGCGCGCAGCTTGTCGATATCGATCTGCGGCGCGGCGAAGGCGACACCGCATTTGGCCATGTGCTCGGCTTCATCCATGACGACGGCAACGTGCAACAGCGCTTTCGACGGAATGCAGCCAACGTTCAGACACACCCCGCCAAGCGTTGCGTAACGCTCGACGATGATCGTCTTCAGACCGAGGTCGGCACTGCGAAAGGCCGCCGAGTAACCGCCGGGGCCGGCGCCGAGGACGAGCATTTCGCATTCGAGATCGACCGTGCCGCCAAATTGCCCGGCCAGCGGTGCAGCTTGCGGCGCTGGCACTGTGGCTGGAGTTGCCAGCGATGCTGCCGGAACAGTCTGAGCGAGGGCGTCAAGCGCTTCGAGCACCATGACCAGGCTACCTTCCGACACCTTGTCGCCAACCTTGACCTTGATTTCTTTGACTACGCCGCCGGCCGGGCTCGGGATGTCGATCGTCGCCTTGTCGGACTCGAGTGTGACCAGAGCCTCTTCGGCCTTGACCGTGTCGCCGATCTTGACGCATAGCTCAATGATTGGAACGTCCTTGAAGTCGCCGATGTCCGGGACTTTTACTTCAATGATCTGGCTCATCCGTATCTCCCGATCAAATTAGTGCGCGGCGCATGTCGGCGAGAAGCTGCGCGACATAGACGTTGAAGCGGGTGGCCAGGGCACCGTCGATGACCCGGTGGTCGGCCGACAGCGACATTGGCAGGATCAGGCGCGGTACGAATTCCCTGCCGTTCCAGACCGGCTTCATGACCGATTTGTTGACGCCGAGGATGGCCACTTCCGGCGCATTGACGATCGGCGAGAAGCAGGTGCCGCCGATGCCGCCGAGGCTGGAGATGGTGAAGCAGGCGCCGCTCATGTCGGCCGGGCCGAGCTTGCCGTCGCGCGCTTTCTTGGCCAGCTCGCCGCATTCGACAACGATCTGGCTCACCGACTTCTGGTCGACGTTTTTGACCACCGGGACGACCAGGCCGTTCGGCGTGTCGGCGGCAAAGGCGATGTGGAAATACTTCTTCAGCACCAGGCTCATTTCGCCATTGTCAGCGGTCGACAGTGAGCTGTTGAATTCCGGGAATTTCCTGAGCGCCAGTTCACAGGCTTTGATCAGGAAGGCGAGCATGGTGATTTTGATGCCGGACTTCTCATTCTCCTTGTTCAGCGCTACGCGGAAGGCTTCGAGTTCCGTGATGTCGGCGTCCTCGTGGTAGGTCACAGCCGGGATCATCACCCAGTTGCGCGCGAGGTTCTGTGCGGAAATCTTCTTGATGCGCGCCAGTGGCTTGACCTCGACCGCGCCGAACTTGGCGAAATCGACTTTCGGCCAGGGCAGCAGATCCAGCCCTCCCAGACTCGCGCCACCAGTGCTTGCCGCTGGGCCAGCTTTCATTACACCTTTGATGAAGGCAGTGACGTCTTCTCTGAGAATGCGTTGCTTGGGGCCGGTCGCTGTAACCCTGGACAGGTCGACGCCAAGCTCGCGGGCGAAGAGGCGTACCGACGGGCTGGCGTGCGTTGCCGCACCCGGCGCCAGGCTGGCGGCGGGCGGTGGTACTTGCACTGGCACGACTGCCGCTGCCGGAGTTGCAACAACAGCCGCTGCGGCGGGCGCTGGAGCAGTGATAAGCTCCGGCGTGACGACGGGGGAGGGGGCGCCAGCCGCCGCGTCCACGACAGCGACGACAAAGCCCTCGGAAATGCGATCACCGAGCGCCACCCGGATTTCTTTGACGACACCGGCGACCGACGAGGGAACATCCATGGTCGCCTTGTCGGATTCAAGGGTGACTAGCGCGTCATCAAGCTTGACCGTATCGCCGACCTTGACGCAGATTTCGATGACCGGAATATCGCTGTAGTCGCCGATATCCGGGACTTTGACTTCAGTTGTCTGACTCATTAATGCGCTCCCTTACACTGACATCGGGTTGGGTTTGTTCACGTCGATGCCGTACTTGGCAATCGCCTCGGCGACCTTGCTGTGTGCGATGCTGCCATCGTCGGCCAGGGCCTTGAGCGCGGCGAGCGTGACCCAGCGCCGATCGACCTCGAAGAAGTGGCGCAGTTTCTCGCGCGTATCCGAGCGACCGAAGCCATCGGTGCCGAGGGTGACATAGCGGCGGTTGAGGAAGGGGCGAATCTGTTCGGCATACTGACGAACGTAGTCGGTAGCGGCGATGATCGGGCCGCGCGTGTCGTTCAGGCACTGCTCGACGTGCGAGAGTGTTGGCTTGGCGGTCGGGTTGAGCAGATTCCAGCGCGCCTTGTCGTTGCCCTCGCGCGCCAGTTCGTTGAAGCTTGGGCAGCCCCACAAATCGGCGTCGACGCCCCAGTCGTTTTTGAGCAGTTCGGCGGCGGCGATGACTTCACGGAAGATGGTGCCGGAGCCGAGCAACTGCACGCGTGGAGCCGCTTGCTTGCCATCCGAGACCTGGCCCTTCTTCAACAGGTACATGCCCTTGATGATGTCGGCTGCGGTGTTGCCCGATTCGCCCTTGGGCATTTCGGGATGCTCATAGTTTTCGTTCATTACCGTGATGTAGTAATAAACGTCTTCCTGCTCCTGGAACATGCGGCGCATGCCGTCCTGCATGATCACCGCGACTTCGAAAGAGAAGGTCGGGTCGTAACTGATGCAGTTGGGAATTAGGCCGGCGAGAACGTGCGAATGGCCATCCTCGTGTTGCAGACCTTCGCCGTTTAATGTTGTGCGCCCGGCAGTGGCGCCAATCATGAAGCCGCGTGCACGTTGATCTGCCGCTGCCCAGTAAAGATCCATGGTGCGTTGCAGGCCGAACATCGAATAGCAGATGTAGAAGGGAATCATCTGCTCGCCATGCACCGAATAGGCGGTGGCGGCGGCGATCCAGTCGCTCATGGCGCCGGATTCGTTGATTCCTTCTTGCAGCACCTGGCCGTCCTTTGACTCCTTGTAGAACATCAGTTGGTCGTGGTCTTCCGGAATATAGTTCTGACCATCCTGGTTCCAGATGCCGATCTGACGGAAGAGTCCTTCCATGCCGAAGGTGCGTGATTCATCCGGGACGATGGGGACGACACGGCGACCAATTTTCTTATCTTTAAGCAAGATATTGAGGGCGCGCACGATGGACATTGTGGTTGAGACTTCGCGGCCCTCTCCCGAACCCTTGAGCAGCGACTCGAAGGCCGTGAGTTCGGGAATCTCAAGCGCGGCGGCCTTGAGTTTGCGCCTCGTCAGAAAACCACCCAGCGCCGTGCGCCGCTCGTGCATATAGGTCAACTCTTCTGACCCTTCTTCAAACTTGAGGAACGGTAGATCGTCGATCTGGTCGTCCGGTACCGGCAGTTTGAAGCGGTTGCGGAAACCAATAATCGCATCGCGGTCGAGCTTTTTCTGCTGGTGCGAGATGTTCATCGCTTCGCCGGCTACGCCCATGCCGTAGCCCTTGACGGTCTTGGCCAGGATCAGTGTGGGCTGCCCCTGATGGTCGGTCGCCGCCTTGAAGGCGCTGTAGATCTTGAAGATATCGTGACCGCCACGATTGAGGGCAAAGATGTCGGCATCCGTCCAGTCAGCGACGAGTTCCTTGAGTTCAGGGGTGTTGAAGAAGTGCTCGCGTACATAGGCACCATTTTTGGCTTTATAGATCTGATATTCGCCGTCGACCGCGTCCATCATGCGCTTCTTCAGGATGCCCTTCTTGTCGCGCTCGAACAGCGTATCCCAGTGGCGCCCCCAGATCAGCTTAATGACATTCCAGCCGGCGCCGCGGAAAGTGCCTTCGAGTTCCTGAATGATTTTGCCGTTGCCGCGAACCGGCCCGTCAAGACGCTGCAGATTGCAGTTGATGACGAAAATCAGGTTGTCGAGCTTTTCGCGCGAGGCCATGCCGATGGCGCCAAGCGATTCGACCTCGTCGGTCTCGCCGTCGCCAAGGAAAGCCCACACCTTGCGATCTGTGGCTTTAATGAAGCCCCGGCTTTCCATGTATTTCATGAAACGCGCCTGATAGATGGCCTGAATCGGACCCAGTCCCATCGACACGGTCGGGAAGCGCCAGAAATCGGGCATTAGCCAGGGATGCGGGTAGGAGGAGAGCCCCTTGCCGTCGACTTCCTGACGGAAGTTGCCCACCTGCTCGTCGCTCAGGCGGCCCATCAGGTGGGCACGGGCATAGACGCCGGGGATGGAGTGCCCCTGGAAAAAAACCAGGTCGCCGCCATACTGCTCGGTTTGCGCGCGCCAGAACCAGTTGAAGCCGACATCGTACAGCGCGGCTGACGATGCAAAGGAGGCGATATGGCCGCCGACATTGCTGTCGCGGTTGGCGCGAACGACCATGACCATGGCGTTCCAGCGAATGAAATTGCGGATCCGGATTTCAATGGTGGCATCACCCGGATACATGGGCTGCCGATCAACCGGGATGGTGTTGATGTATTCGGTCGTCGCGCTGTACGGGATGTCGATCCCTTCCTCGCGTGCCTGGGCGATCATTTGCTGGATCAGGAAATGGGCGCGGTCGGTGCCTTCCTGGCCGATGACGCCGGTCAGTGCGTCCTGCCATTCGCGGGTTTCTTGTGGATCAGTATCGTTGATCGCAACGTTCTTGGTGTTTTCGGGGGGTACTGCCATGACTTGTCTCCTGGTCTGCAGATGGGTGGCTGATCGCTCATCAGTGGTTGACGAAACCGCCAAGCTTAATGCGTCGTCGCGATGGAAAGTACCGCATTGCATCAATAACGCACTATTTTCCGCATTGTAAAATACGATACTGCATTGTGCAATAGTAATATAATGTGGTCGCTCAAACCGGCAGGTGCATGGCGAACGGACTCCAAATTGAATCTAGCCGGATCAGTGAAATCTGTCCGCAAGAACGGTTTAAGTTGGCCCAGACTGGCTAATCGTCTGCATTGTGATAGCGGGGCGCGACGATGAATTGCTCAGGCTTGGCTCGCTATCTCTGAGACTGAGCAAAACGCCTGCGATATACTCTGCTCTGCTCAAGGCAGTGCAACTGCGTTATCCATGCGTTGGATATCCCGATTTTTAGCAGACAGTCCAGTCATTTGAGGAGATGTGATGGCCGCAGTCACGCCCGTGCCGGCGCAGAGCCGGCTCTTGATGTCAGGTAACGAGGCCGTGTCACGTGCCGTCTGGGAGTCTGGCGTGCGCGTTGCTGCGGGCTATCCGGGGACACCGGCGACCGAGATGCTTGAGGTGATCTCGACCTATCCTGACATTTATGCCGAGTGGTCGGTTAACGAAAAGGTCTCGCTGGAAGTCGCTTTCGGCGCCGCCATGGCGGGTTCGCGCGCTTTCTGCGCGATGAAGCACGTCGGCATGAACGTTGCATCCGACGCCTTGATGACCATGACCCTGACCGGTGTGGCCGGTGGGCTGGTGATTGCCGTTGCCGACGACGTCGGCCTGTCGTCGTCGCAAAACGAACAAGATTCGCGCTATTGGGGCCGTTTCGCACACGTCCCGGTGCTTGAGCCGTCCGACTCGCAGGAAGCGTACGATTTTACGCTGGCCGCCTTCGAGCTCTCCGAGCGCTTCCAAGTGCCGGTGATCCTGCGCCTGACGACGCGCATTTGCCACGTCAAGGGAGTGGTCGTCGTCGGTCAACGCAGTGAGCGGCCAGTCGCCGGCTTCACCAAGGATGTCGCGCGCTGGGTGATGGTGCCGGGCGCTGCCGGCCTTCGCCTGCCGCTGATGTTCGAGCGCGAAAACCGGCTGCGGGCCGAGGCCGAGATATCAAGACTCAATGTCGTCGAGACGGGGAGTGATCGCCGTGTCGGCTTCGTTACCTCGGGTCCGGCCTACATGCACGTGCGCGAAAGCTTTCCTGACGCACCGGTGCTCAAGCTTGGCTTTTCCTGTCCGCTGCCTTTTGATCTGGTACGCCGCTTTGCGAGCGAATGCGATCAACTGGTGGTCGTTGAGGAAGTCGAACCCCTGATTGAAATCGAAATCAAGGCCCAGGGCATTGCGGTCAGTGGCAAGGATATCCTGCCGCGCAGCGGCGAATTGTCACCCAATGTCCTCAAACCGGCTATCGCCCGGCTGCTTGGCGAGCCGCTCCCCGATGTCGTCACAGTCGCGCCGATGAAGGTTTTCCCACGGCCGCCGACGATGTGCGTAGCCTGCCCGCATCTTGGCGTTTATTACACGCTGGCGCAACTGCGCAATGTCACTATTTCCGGTGATATCGGCTGCTACACCCTCGGCTTCGGCCAGCCGTGGAATGCGCTTGACGCCTGCATATCGATGGGCGCGTCGATGGGTATGGCGCTCGGCCTGGACAAGGGTCGCGCCGATTCCGAAAAGGACAGGAAGATCGTCGCCGTGATCGGCGACTCGACTTTCCTGCACATGGGCATGCAAGGGCTGCTTGACATCGTCTATAACCGCGGCAACGTCACCGTGCTGCTGCTTGATAATCGCGCCGTCGGCATGACGGGTGGCCAGAACAACCCCGGCACGGGTCGTGGCATTCACGGCGAGGAGGCGCCGCGCATCGATTTTTCCCGTCTGGTGAAAGCACTGGGGGTGCGTGAAGAACGCGTGCATGTGGTCGACCCCTACGAGTTGCCGACTCTGTTCAAGACGCTACGCCAGGAATCGAAAATTGACGAACCCTCGGTCATCATCACCAACCAGCCCTGCGTGCTGGTCGAGGACTACCGCGCGCGTAAGCCGTTCAAGGTCGCCGAGGAACTGTGCACCGGTTGTGGCAATTGCGTCGACATTGGCTGTCCGGCCATTCACGTGACGCGACGCGAGAAGGTCATCAAACCGAGCGGCAAGGAAGTCGAGCTCAATTTCGTGCGCATCGAAAGCGCGGCCTGCACCGGTTGCGGCCTGTGCCTGCAACCCTGTGCGCCCGACGCCATCGTGCCGGTCGAGATGCTGGCGATGCCGATTCATGTGGTGAAAAAAAGTTAACCTCTTTCAACGCAGAGAGCGCAGAGACGCGGAGAACGCAGAGTTAGTAAGAGGTTTCTCTGCGAACTCTGCGTCTCTGCGCTCTCTGCGTTGAAAGCGTTTCGGAGTTTTTAATATGTCTGAAATAACCAACATCCTTGTTGTCGGTACCGGTGGTCAGGGGGTCATGACGGCGACTGAAATTCTTGCTGAGGCGGCCATTGCCTTTGGCCACGACGTCAAGAAGACCGAAGTGGCCGGCATGGCACAGCGCGGCGGGGTCGTTTCCTCGCATCTGCGTTTCGGCCCCAGGGTTCTGTCGCCCCAGATTACGCCGGGAACGGCCGATGTGCTGCTCGGTTTTGAAGCCGCTGAGGGCATGCGCTGGCGCCACATGCTGCGTCCCGACGGCCTGGCCCTGATGAATACCGGGCGGCTGGTGCCGCCGGTGGTCGACCTTGGTCTGTACGATTATCCCGACGATCCGGTCGCCGAAGTGCGCGCTGCCGGAACCCGCGTTTTTTCCTTTGATGCCTCGTCTATCGCCAATGAACTCGGCGACATCCGGCTCGGCAATACAGTCATGCTAGGCGCCATCGCGGATCACTTGCCTTTTTCGGCCGAGGTTCTCGAACAATGCATCCTCAAACGTTTCGCCAGCAAGAAACCCGAACTCATCGAGCTTAACCGCCGCGCCTTTGCTGCCGGTCGCGCTGCTGCGGCACAAGCTGCGCAGGCGGCATAAGATGCGGTAAAATCGCGCGCCTTCCATTACGTATTCTGGATCTCACCATGACAGCACAACTCCTCGATGGCGTCGCACTCGGTCAGAAACTACGTGCTGGTTTCAAGCAACGTGCCGACGAGCTCGCGGCGCAGGGCATGCGCCCCGGACTGGCTGTGATCCTGATCGGCGAGGATGCGGCCTCGCAGGTCTATGTGCGCAACAAGGTCAATGCTTGCACCCAGGCCGGCATCCACTCTGAAAAATACGTCTACCCCTGCGACGTGGCGCCACAGGTGGTGTTCGACAAGATTGCCGAGCTCAATGCCGATGCGAAGATACACGGTATCCTCGTGCAACTGCCGCTGCCGAAGCATTTCGACGCCGACTCTGTGCTTGAAGCGATCGCGCCGCAGAAGGACGTCGACGGCTTTCGCGCCGAGAACGTCGGCGCGCTGATGCAGGGTCAGCCCTGCTTTATCCCATGTACACCTTATGGTGCGATGAAATTGTTCGAGGCGGCGGGAGTCAGCCTCAAGGGCAAGGAAGCAGTGGTGGTCGGTCGCTCGAACATTGTTGGCAAACCGATGGCCATGCTGCTGATGCATGCCGGGGCGACGGTCACCGTCTGCCACTCGCAGACGAGCGATCTCAAGGCGCATTGCCGGCGCGCCGACATCCTGGTTGCGGCGATCGGCAAGCCGAAAATGATCACCGGCGACATGATTAAACCGGGTGCCGTGGTTATTGACGTTGGCATCAATCGTACGGCCGACGGCAAGCTGTGCGGCGACGTCGATTTCGAGTCGGCGAAGGATGTGGCGTCGTTCATCACGCCGGTTCCCGGTGGCGTCGGTCCGATGACGATCACCATGCTGCTGGCCAATACCCTTGAGAGCGCCGAGCGCTCGTTAAACACTTAAAGGAGATGATCGTGATCGAACAAACACTGGTTGGCATCGTCATGGGGTCGGACAGCGACTGGCCCGTGATGCGTGCCTGCGCTGAAATGCTCAAGCGTTTCGCCATTCCCTACGAGGCCAAAGTACTGTCCGCCCATCGTACGCCGGACGCAGCGCTCGACTACGCCGCTTGCGCGCAGGAGCGGGGCGTCAAGGTGCTGATCGGTGCCGCTGGCGGCGCGGCTCATTTGGCCGGGGTGCTGGCGGCCAAGAGTCAACTGCCGGTGCTGGCCGTACCGATGCCGTCCAAGCATTTGCAGGGGCTCGATTCACTGCTCGCCATGGTGCAGATGCCCGGCGGTATTCCGGTGGCGACTTTTGCCATCGGAGAGGCCGGCGCAGTCAATGCTGCGCTTTTTGCGGTGGCCATGCTGGCCCTGAACGATCATGATCTGGCTCGCAAGCTTGCCGAGTTCCGCGTCAATCAGTCCGACAAGGTTTTGTCAAAGACGCTTCCCGATTTGCCGTGAAACGGCAGGAGTTTTCCCGAGCAGTTGAACTGCTGCAAGCCGGGCAGCTGGTCGCCTTTCCAACCGAGACGGTCTACGGGCTGGGCGCCGATGCTGCCAATCCTGATGCGGTAGCCAGGATTTTCGCCGCCAAGGGGCGGCCGGCCGATCACCCGCTGATCGTACATCTGGCGGGTTCGGCCTATCTTGACCGCTGGGCGCGCGCCATCCCGAACGTAGCCTGGGAACTGGCCGAGGCCTTCTGGCCGGGGCCGCTCACCCTCATTCTCAAACGCGCTCCTGAAGTGCCCTACGCTGTGACTGGCGGGCAGGAAACCGTAGGGGTACGGGTACCGGCGCACCCGGTCGCGCTCGACCTGCTGCGCGCTTACGCGCAGGCCGGTGGCGGACACAGTGGCCTGTGCGGAATCGCCGCGCCGTCGGCCAACCGTTTCGGACGCATCAGCCCGACCGATGCCGCGCACGTGCGGGAAGAACTCGGCAACTCGGTAGCGCTGGTTCTTGACGGCGGACGTTGTCCGGTCGGCATCGAATCGACGATCATCGATTTGTCGCGCGCTGGTGATCAGCCGCCACGCCTGCTTCGTCCCGGGCACATCACGCCGGAGCAGATTGCCACCGTGATTGGCATATTCCCTGAACTACCCGACGTCCAGCAAGCGGTAGACACGCCGCGCGTTTCCGGTTCGCTGGATGCCCACTACGCGCCGCTGACACCGATGCAACTGGTGAAGACCGAACAATTGTCGGCGTTCATTGGCGGCCTGCAGCAGGACGGGCGGCGCTGCGGCCTGTTGGCACACACCCGGAGAACTCCGGCGGTGGCGCCAGCGCATGCCTTGCGCCAGTTGCCGGACGATGCGCAAGGCTACGCGCGCGGCCTCTATGCCGCGCTGCGCGAGCTCGATCAGGCGGGTAATGACCTGATCGTGGTTGAAGACATTCCCGCAGCGCCGGCCTGGGCCGCCGTGTCCGATCGCCTGCGCCGTGCGGCCTGCGGTTCAGGCGAAGAATGAACTCCGCATAGTCACTCCACACTTCATTCAGAGGGCTTTGCGCCGCACCATCTCGGCGGCCATGGCGTTGAGTTGCTCTTCGATCTCATGCTCGATGAAGGGGCCACCAAAAGTACGAGCGATGCCCGAATCCGGGACAATCTCGGCACGATAATGAATCTGGGTGCCGCGATCGCTTGCTGAGAGTTTCATTTCGCTTTCAAACCGCTTTGCCGTCCCCGTAAGCTGCCGGGCAAGAATTCGCCGCATCGGCTCAAGCCGGATTTCCCGCTCGGACGCGAATGAATAGGTGAAGATTCCGTAGCGTGCTGCCCCCTCCTGCACCACATTCAAGGTATTGCCTGTGCGACGGATGATCTTGCTCGATGTCAGATTGCTCAGAATGCCGGCCATATTGTCGAAGTCAGTGAGGACTTCCCACGCGGTGCGCAAGGGTGCCGCGATATCGAACCTAGCATCGACGACAAAGGCGTCTCCGTTTTTCAGGAGCTTAACCACGATCTCCGGATCAGCGCCGAATGCCGCGCAACTCAGGATCAGTAAAATGCTGGCGGCAAGGCGTGGCAAGCTGGACATGGTCAAATCCTGTCGCGGTGGGATATCTCAATGACTCGCGCCCGCTGCGCAAGTTCCTCAACCAGGGCGAGGGCCGCCGCACGGTTGGCGGCATCAAGGTTGGCATCCCACTCGTCGAGCAGATAAACCGGATAGGCGGTATTGGCGACAATCTCACGTAGAACCTGCAACTGCCGTTCGCCCGACGAATAGCCCTTCTTCTGAACGGCCTCTTCGGCGGCTCTGATTTCGTCGGCATCGGCAGTGCTTATTTCGTCGGCGTTTTCAGCGACCTCCCGCATGCCGCTATTGAATGCGAAAGCCAAGCGATCCTGCGTTGGCCAGTAGTAGGCGCGGCCACGAAGATACGCCTTGAGCGCCGCCAGCAGGGTCGATTTGCCGCTGCCATTACCACCGCGCACAGTGATCAGTCCGGTTGTTGTGGCCAACGCGTGTTGCACGGCGTCGGCCAGCGAAACACAACTGCGTTCATTTTCACCCTCCTTGAGCACGATGCGGCCAAAGCCGATGCGCCCGACAAAGCCAGCATCAGGCAGCGGCCGGATATGCGCGCAGACACCTTTGATTCGAGTCCATACCGCCAGCAGATCGGTAAAGCCGGCAGTGAGCTGGTGCATGTCCAGCGTCATCTCGATCTGCCTTGGCAGGGTGGCGGCCAGAGCGATCAGCAATGTGGTATCGCCGGCATCCTGCACGGCGATCCAGGCCGTGGTTGATAACACCAGGACCAGGGCAATCAGGCCGCTGATCGCACTCCAGCCTTCACGCAGCAGGATGGCGCGAATCTGCGCATCGAGCGCGGCGGCCAGACGCTGGCGAAAATCCCGGTGCCAGAGGCTGAAGTTGTAGCGGTTGCCGCTGAAAATATTGTCCCAGGCGTTGTAGGTACGTGCCGTCATGCGGTTGGTCATGCGCTGGTTATGCAGGTAGGCGGCGGCCAGCGGCGTGCGCAGGAACCATTGCAGGATGGATAGAACGACAAAGGCTGCGGCAAAGGCCAGTGGCAGCCCGGCGTCGATTTCTACACCAAGCACCAGCGAGTTGAAGAGTAACTGGAAGAACAGGCGAAGATGAAATTGCAGGGTGAAGATCAGCTCGAAACAGACATGAAAGGTTTCGCTGGTGAGAAAGGGCTCGCTCTGTTCGCGTGCGCTGATGTCGCCGAGCAAGCCAGTCTGGAAGCGATTGTGGCGGGCAAAATTCAGCATATAGCGCGAGTAGGCGCCAAAGCCGGCGCGCTCGGCAAAGATCCAGCTCACCGCACCGGCCAGGTAGGAAACCGTTTGCGCCGCGATGATCCAGCCGAAAAGGCCAGCCGAAACGGTTTCTTCGGTGATGTCGCGGGCGATCTTAATGACCAGCCAGGTCGTTGCCGCGCTGCAAGACTCCTGGATCAGGATCACCGCCAGCATGGCGAACATCGCCGGGCCGATCAGAAAGCGAAAAAAGTCGCGCGGCCGGAAAATGTTTGGTAGGGCGGGGGATAATGCAGTTGGCATGCTCACCGCTGCGGGTCAGAAAACCGATTGAGAAAACGAAAAAGCAGACTTGCGCCTGCTTTTTTGTTGATCACGAAACAGGCGGTGCCTGTTCGAGATTACTTCGGGGCGGGTTTCTTGCCCTTGGATTTTTTCTTCGCCATGATTTTGAACTCCGGTAGAGATTGTTGGAAAAGTGCAGCGAACAAGTCGCAAAAGAAGTGTATGCGATATGCGGTAAAGCTTGGTATCAACAATTTGTAAAAGTTTGTAAGCCGCTGCGGGTGCTTCCGTTTTTTCGGACTGTTGAATTCTTATTATGCTCAGGCTGCTTTTTTCAAAGGCTGGTTTTCGCGTTTGCTGGCCGAGAGAATCTCGACACCAACGACTTTGCCCGATTCGTCAAAATCGAGAATTACACCTGGCTGTACCTGCTCGGATTCAGTGATCTTTTGTTCACCAAGCCTCACATAGAGTGCATCGGCTTCCGGGTCATATTCTATTTTCATAGTTTGCCTTTCATTGAACGGTCAAAGTAAGCCGTGACAATTGCGGTGGGCTGCTTGTCAGTTTAGTCGGTATTCAAAACTAAACTGATGAATCAGGCAGACTCTCGATCACTACCTGATTGACCAGGCCCACTGCCGCGCCGCGCCGCGCGCGTTGGCCGAGGTGTTTTTCTTCCGACGGCAAGAGCTTCACCTTGTTGCGGAATATCCCTTTGATGTTAACCGTCGGCCCCTTGGCGGCGACGATCGCCTTGAGCGTTTCCTTGCCCTTGAGCGCTATGATCTGCACGCCCTTGCCGCTGGTCAGCCGTTTCATCTGATCGAGCGGGAAGACGAGCAGGCGACCGTCATCGGACAGCGCGGCGACATGGTCCTTACCGGTGATGCGGGCGGGTGGCAGGATGAGTGCGCCATCCTCCATGGTCAGGAAGGTCTTGCCGGCTTTCTGTCGCGACAGCAGGTCGGCGAAGGCGCACACAAAGCCGTAGCCGGAAGTCTTGGCCACCAGCAACTCGTCCTGCGCCTGACCGGTCAGGACGTGGGCGATTTTGCCGGCGCCGATGTCGATGAAGGACGGCAATGGTGTTCCCATGCCACGTCCGTCGGGCAGGCTGGCGATCGGCACGGTGTAGGCGCGGCCCTCGGTCGACAGGATGACCAGTGAATCGACTGAGCGGCATTCGTGGGTTGATCCGGGGCCGTCGCCATCTTTGAAGGTGACGCCGGAGAGGTCAAGCCCGTGTCCCTGGCGAACACGCGCCCAGCCTTTTTCGGAGACGATCAGCGTTACCGGCTCGTCGGCCACCGTTGCCACTTCCAAGCGCGAGGCCATTGCTGCCGGCTGGATGATGGTTCGTCGCTCGTCACCGTGTTTGGACGCATCGGCCTTGATCTCGCGCACCACCAGCTTGCGCAGCAGCGATTCGTTGCCGAGCAGCTTGAGTAACTCTTCCTTCTCGCCGCGTAATTTATCAAGTTCCTGCTCGATCTTGATGCCTTCGAGCCGCGCCAGTTGGCGCAGGCGGATTTCGAGAATGTCCTCGGCCTGGCGGTCGGAGAGTTTGAAGCGTTCAATCAGTGCCGGCTTCGGCTCGTCCGATTCGCGAATGAGGTGGATTACTTCGTCAATATTCAGAAAGACGATGTGCCGGCCTTCGAGGATGTGGATACGATCGTTGGCCTTGAGCAGGCGGAATTGGGTACGTCGACGAACGGTGTGAACGCGGAACTGGCACCACTCGCCGATCAAGTCGGCCAGTGTCTTCTGGCACGGACGACCGTCGATGCCGACGGCAACGAGGTTAATCGGCGCCGTCGACTCAAGGCTGGTGTGCGCCAGCAGCAGGGCGACGAACTCGTCGCGCGGCAGGCGCGAACTCACCGGTTCGAAGACCAGGCGAATGTCATCGTCCTTGCCCGATTCGTCACGTGCGCGTTCGAGCTGCGAGGCGAACAGGGCCTTGAGTTGCGCTGCCGACTGTTCGATTGATTTCTTTCCCGGCTTTGGCTGCGGGTTCATCAGTGCGCCGATTTCGGAGAGCACACGGGCCGAGGAAACACCCGGCGGCAGTTCCTTGATCACCAGTTGCCAGGCGCCGCGCGCCATGTCCTCGAATTCGTAACGGGCGCGAACACGCAGGCTGCCGCGCCCGCTGCCGTAGGCGCTGGCGATTTCGGCGGCTGAGGAAATGATCTGACCGCCGCCCGGGTAGTCGGGGCCGGGGATGTGTTCCATCAGTTCGGCAACGCCGGCCGCCGGATTATGGATCTTGTGGATGGCGGCGGCGGCGACTTCGCGCAGATTGTGCGAGGGCATTTCGGTGGCCATGCCAACGGCGATCCCCGAGGCGCCGTTGAGCAGCGAGAAGGGCAGGCGGGCCGGCAGGAAAGCGGGTTCGTCGAACGAGCCGTCGTAGTTGGGCTGGAAATCGACGGTGCCTTCGCCAAGTTCGCCGAGCAGCAGTTCGGCGATCGGCGCCAGGCGCGCTTCGGTGTAGCGCATGGCGGCGGCATTGTCGCCGTCGCGTGAGCCGAAGTTGCCTTGACCGTCGACCAGAGGATAGCGCAGCGAAAAAGGCTGTGCCACGCGTACCATGGCGTCATAGGCTGAGGTATCGCCATGCGGGTGGTATTTACCGATCACGTCGCCAACGACGCGTGCCGACTTTACCGGCTTGGCGCCGGCCACCAGTCCGAGTTCGCGCATGGCGAACAGCACACGCCGCTGTACCGGCTTCTGGCCGTCCTTGACGTCGGGCAGGGCACGGCCCTTGACCACGGCAATGGCGTATTCGAGGTAGTCGCGCGAGGCCGATTCGTGCAGCAGAATGCTCTCGCCATCGTCGTCATCCGGTGTTTCAGGCAGCACAACGGGTGGCGGCGGCGGTACTTCGGCTAGCGGCAAGTTATCAAACAGATCAGGTGTGGTGGGCATAGTCGTTCATATACTTCGAAGTGTTTTCAGTCTGAAATGCAGTTTGTACCGCAAAGACGCAAAGGGCGCAGAGTGCCGCAAAGAAGAGCAGTCTGGCGTTGCACGATAGCTTTTTCATCTTCCTTTGCGACCTTTTTGCGTCTTCGCGTCTTTGCGGTGAAATCAATTTTCTTATATCTCTGCGCCGATCAGTGCGCCGTTGGCTTCCATCCACGCGCGTCGACCGGCCGACTCGGTTTTGGCCATCAGCATATTCATCACCGGGTTGGCTTTATCGGCGCCGGGCTGGCGGATGCGCATTAGGCGGCGGGTGTCGGGCGACATGGTTGTTTCCCACAACTGCTCCGGATTCATTTCGCCCAGCCCCTTGAAGCGCGACAGGACGACTGCTTCGGGTTTGATGCCTTCCAGGCGCAGACGGTCGATGATTGCCTCGCGCTCGGCATTGTCGAGTGCGTAGAGCTTGCGCGGCGGGCGGTTCTTGCCGTGCCCGGGGACATCCAGGCGATAGAGCGGTGGCTGCGCGAAATAGAGGTGGCCGTTTTCGATCAGCCTGGGGAAATGGCGGTAAAACAGGGTGCACAACAGGACACGAATATGACTACCGTCTACATCGGCATCGGTCATGATCACCACCTTGCCGTAGCGCAGACTGTCGAGAACGCTGGCTGGCGCGCCCGGCGCATGCGGGTCGATGCCGAGCGCTACGGCGATGTCATGCACTTCGCGGTTGGCGAACAGATTGCCGGCATCGACTTCCCAGGTGTTGAGCACCTTGCCGCGTAGCGGCAGGATAGCTTGCAATTCCTTGTCGCGACCGGATTTGGCCGAACCGCCGGCGGAGTCGCCCTCGACCAGGAAAATCTCGTTGCGCCGGATGTCTTCGCTCTGGCAGTCGGAGAGCTTGCCGGGCAAGATGGCGACGCCCGACTGCTTGCGCTTTTCGACCTTCTGCCCGGCGCGCGAACGTGCCTGCGCGGCGCGGATGGCCAGCTCGGTAATCTTTTTGGCGTCGTCTGGGTGCTCGTTGAGCCATAGTTCGAGCGGGTCGCGCACCATGCGCGAGACGAGTGCCACGGCATCGCGCGAGTTCAGTCGCTCCTTGGTCTGCCCCTGAAATGAGGGGTCGAGAACGCGCGCGGCAAGGACGTAACTGGCGCGCGAGAAAACATCCTCGGCGGCGAGTTTGATACCCTTGGGCAGCAGCGCGCGGTGCTCGGCGAAGCTTTTGACAGCGTCAAATGCCGCCTGGCGCAGACCGGTTTCGTGGGTGCCGCCGGCCGGGGTGGGAATCAGGTTAACGTAGGATTCGCGCGCCAGATTGCCCTCTGCACTCCAGCAGATGGCCCATGCCGCGCCGGCGCCGACCGGGAAATTCTCGTCGCCGTAGAGTGCATATTTCTCGGCGGTAAACATCGGCGCCACCAGTTCGCCGTCGAGTTGTTCGGCCAGGTATTGCTGCATGCCATTGGCAAAGCACCAGGTGCTCGTTGCGCCGTTTTCGATGGCCAGCGAAATTTCGAGGCCGGGCAGGAGAACCGCTTTGCTGCGCAGCAGGCGTTCGAGTTCGGCGGCGGGGATGCTTGCCGAATCGAAAAACCGGGGGTCTGGCCAGGTTCTGACGCGGGTGCCGCTGGCCCGCCTGGGTGCGTCGCCAAGGCGCTGTAAGGGCTCGCTGAGCGAACCGCCGGAGAACGCGATCTGGTAGCGTCCGCCGTCGCGCGTGACTTCAACTTCAAGGCGGGTGGACAAGGCATTGGTGACCGAAACGCCGACGCCGTGCAGGCCACCAGAGAAGCGGTAGGCCGACGTGCCGTCGGCCTTGTCGAATTTGGCGCCAGCGTGCAATTGGGTGAAGACTACTTCGACCGTCGGCACTTTTTCGACCGGGTGAATCTCGATTGGGATGCCACGCCCATCATCCTGAATCGACACCGAGCCGTCGCTGTGCAAGGTGACCTGTATGCGCTTGCAGTAACCGCCGAGTGCTTCGTCAGCGGCATTGTCGATGGCTTCCTGGATGATGTGCAGCGGGCAGTCCGTGCGTGTGTACATGCCAGGACGATGACGAACGGGTTCGAGTCCTTTGAGAACGGAAATGGATTCTGCGGTGTAGCTCATTGCGCGGGGTTCTCCAGCGTGCGTTTCCCGGTGCATGGCCGGAAAGGCAAAAGCCGGTGCAAGTCTGGCCTTTGCGTTTTAATGGTGCGCAGTTTACTACCGAACGCTTGTTTACTCAGTAGTCGCTAAATAAGTCGACGAATTGGGAACTTGCCACAAGAATGACGTTCATATATTCCATGAAACGAGATGGACGAACTTTTGACCGAAAGACGCTGGAGGAAATTCGGCTGATGGCGGTCGAGCGGGTGC